>NZ_JAKZBV010000002.1 GCF_022539255.1 Sinomonas terrae | reverse complement strand
TGATCCTCTGCCGTTAGGACAGGCTGGCGACCGAGGACGTGGCCAGGACCTTGCCCTGCGCATCCAAAGCCTGGACGGCCAGGTGCGGTGCGGCCGCAACTGCTACTGATGTCTCGAAGCCCGTCTTCTTCACCAGCGCGGCCTCCTTGAGCGACGACGGGTCGCTTCCGGTGAGGAAGCGCCAGCTTGCAATCTCGGTGGCGCCGTTCCAGCTCGCGTAGGCCTGCATCGTCGAGCCGTTGCCCTGGACGGCGACGACGTCGGGCAGGGTCGTGGGCGTGGCGGTCCAGACCGAGCGGTAGACGCGGTACGAGCCTCCACCGATGTTGGTCGCTTCGAAGACGGGGGTCCCGTTGGCGGTGAACTCCGTTGCCGCTGGATCCGACCCCCAGCCGACCATGTAGTTGCCGTTCTCGAGGAACTGCACGTTGCCCATGGCGTTGCCCCTGTGGCCACCGCGGGCCAGCTGAAGCTTGACCGAAGCGGTGCGCTTCTGCTCATCGACGTTGAGGATAAGCCCCCGCGACGTGCCGGTTGTGCCGTCTTTGTAGTGGTTGTCGAACATGCTGATGACGCCGTTGGCGCGTTGGCGGACGTCATGCTGCCACGCGAAGACCGCGTCGGCGGGAAGCGTGAAGTCGCTCCTCTTGCCGCCCATGCGCCACTGGATCGCGCCGGTCGAGTCGATGTGGTAGATCGTGTGCGTGTGCCGGAAGGAGACGAGGTACCCATCCGTCCGCAGAGAGACCGCGTTGACGTGGTAGGGATCGAAAGCCTTTGCGGCTGTCGAACCATCAGCTGTCGGGTCGTCCGTCGTCTTCAGATAGGACTCATCGAGCCCGACGTAGTCGGAGGCCTTCCAGTCGAAGAGCAGATTCCCGGTAGCGATGTCCACTTCCTGCACGTGGCAGTCGTACATGTAGCCGTTCATCTGCCCACCGGCGGGCGTGAGATCGAAGCGAATCGTGGGGTACGAGGTCAAGAGTGCCGTGCCCTTGGGGGTCACGGTGAATTCGTGGAGGTCCGCCTTGAGTCCGTCACCCGCATTGACCTGCGCGATGGTCTGGTAGGAAGTGTCCTTGATGACGCCGAACCCTTCGCCGTGCCCTCCCATGCCTTGGCCACTCCAGTAGGTGAGGACGGGCTTGCCCTGATACGTCTGGACCCGGAGGTCCGTGACGCCTGCACCCGTCGGCTCCATCCAAACGGGACGCCCCTGGTTGTCCATGATGAGGCCGTTCGAACCATGGCCCATGGGCCCGGCGAAGATGAGACCCGGTGCGGTGCTACCCGACGACCAGACATTGACGTGGGGGGTCGTGAGCTTGGTGCTCACGAAGGTGCGGTCCGGGGGCGCCGTGGCCCCCGCCGTCGCCGAGGGAGACGGAGTCGCCGCAGACGCGCTGGGCGGCAACGGGAAGATGCTCGAGCGGGCGACGGTTGCTCCAGCGGCTGCGCCGAAAACCGCCAATCCCGCGCCTTGAATGAAGTGACGACGACTCGCCCTGACCATGAATCCCTCTCCTAACTTGATGGGCACGTCCGGTGCACAAGTTGCGTAGGGTGTCCTGTAAGCCATGAGTCCGGCCGTCGCCGGCCCCAGAGCACTTTGCGCGGTGGCCCTTCCGGATCCGTCCGAGGTTGCCGGGGCCGGCGGCAGAGCGACATTGGCCTAGGTGATGCCGCCCATCAGCCACCATCCGGGACGCCCTCGGAACGGGAAACACCAGTCCTCAGCGGGCTCGAGTCAAGGCCTCGCCCGTGTGAGTCGGTGCGGCCAGAGGGGATGCCGTGTCCGCCGCTGTCTCCGCGCAGGGCGAGGGGCTGGCCCTCCTCGAACCGAGACGGGCGCAGAACGGAGAAATCCAGCTGGCCCTCGGAAGGAAGGACATCGGAGATGTCGATCTTGGTGGAGTCCTCGGCGAGGATCGCCCGCACGCATCTCGCCACGCCAGCGTGAATTGTCATTCCGTGACCGTTCATTCCGACTGCGTGGACGAGGTTGGATATCCGGCCGTCCCGTCCTATAACGGGGTACCCGTCGTCGGAGGTGTCGTAGACGCAGGTCCATCCGCTGACGACCTTGCTCTTCGGAAGGCGGTAGAACGTCTCGAGCTGAGGCACGAGCGAGGGTGCGAACCCCGCGTCGGGCAGCTTGTCGAAGTGGTCGGGATCTGCGGTACCCTGATCGGCTCGGGTCTTGTCGCGGTGCTGGCCGAACAGCAACGCGCCTCCGATTTCTCCCCGGCACCAGACGCCATCTCCCTCCCAGCTCATGGAAGGGGCACCGTGCAAGGGAACCGGCCCGGGTTCGTCATCGTAGGCAGTAGCGAGCGCAACATTCATCCGCTGGGGGGTGATGTGAAGCGAAGTCCCTGCCAATGCAGCAACCTTGTTGGCCCAAGCGCCCGAGGCGTTGACCACTGTCTTGGCGCGCCAGAGACCGCGGCGGGTGGCCACCTCGGAGATCAGGCCCCCGTCAGTTCTCAGCTCGAGGACCGGGTTTCCGTAATCGACCGTCACCGATGGCTGTGCTTTCAAGAGCCGACGGTATAGATCGATGAGTTCAAAAGGATTCACGAACCCTATGTTCGGCTCGAATACGCCGCCCAGTACCCCCTCTGGGGCGATCCAGGGGAAGCGTTGCAGGAGGGCGTCTCGTTCGAGGAGTTCGTTCTCGTACATCCCGGACGGTGCCGCAGCAAGTTCTTCTGGTACGTCGTCCTTGGGGGGAAACGCGTCTGGGTCTCGGACGATGGTCAGGCTACCCCAGGTGTTGAACCCGAATTCGTGTTCCCGGGCGAATTCCTGCATGCGCGCATGGCCTATGAGGCTGAGCCTCTGATAAACAGGCCCTTGATCGTGCCGGCAGATCACCCCTGCAGAACGCCCGGAGGTTCCCGATCCGGGGCCCTCCTTGTCGAAGAGAGCCACGGAAAGCTCTGTCTGGGTAGCGAGTTCGTACGCGATGCTGAGACCGACTACCCCGCCGCCGATGATGGCAACGTCAGCTGATCGCGTCATTGTGGATCCTTTCGGAGTGGCTGAGAAAAGGGTCATTTGCTGATCCCCGCGGTGATGCCCGAGACGAGGTAGCGCTGGAAGGCGATGAAGGCGGCGATGGGAGGAATGGCGCTAAGGAGCGAGCCTGTCAGCACGAGATCGAGGTTCGAGCTCCTGACGCTCTCCAACGATGCGATGCCGACACTGATCGTCCTCATGTCCGGATCGGGAAGGAAGAGCAGCCCGATCAGAAGATCGTTCCACGCTCCCAGAAAGGCCAGCACTCCTATTGTCACCAAGGCCGGCATCGACAGGGGAAGCATGATCTCGGTGAACACACGCCCGTAGCCCGCGCCGTCGGCGATACCGCTCTCCACTAGTTCATCGGGCAGGGACCGGAAGAAATTCGCCATCAAGATCGTGGAGAACGGTGTGGCACCCGCGGCGTACATGAGGATCGGGCCCCAGTAGGAACCGACCCCTCCCACATGGGAGAGGTTCAGGTAGTTCGGCAGGATGGTCGTGGCAACGGGCACGCTGATTCCTGCCACAACGACGGCGAAGGCAGCTTTGCTCCCGGGGTAGGGCAGCTTGGCGAAGCCGAATCCGGCGAGAGCGCTCACCACGACGACGATCACTGCCGATCCGATGGACACAAGAGCCGAATTGAGCATGTACTGCCCTATCGGCACACTGCTGAACAGCTCGGCCCACAGCGACCCCCCGTCCTGGGACGAAGGTCGAAGCGACACGATCACGAGATATGCAAACGGGACGAGCGAGGCCAGCGCAGCAATGCCGATGGCAACGCCGGGGACGAAGCGAGAGCGGTTGCGGCGCTGGGGTGCCATGGATTGGGACGGCCGGAGGAGCGGCACAAGGCGTTGGGTCATTCTTGGTCTCCCGATCTGCTGAAGGCCCGGATAGTCAGGATCACGGCCAAGGTGACGATGAGGAGCACCAGCCCCAGGGCAGCCCCCAGTCCGAAGCTGCCACTTGAGAACGCCGTCTGCCATACGGCGAACTCCAGCGTCGTGGTCGACGCCCCTGGGCCGCCGCCGGTCATTACGAAGATCAGGGCGAACAGTCCGGTGAACGACACGACAACGGTGATGACGAAGACGAATTCGACGAATCGGCGCATCGCTGGCATCACGATGCTGAAGAGGATCCGTGTGGACGATGCACCGTCCACCCGGGCTGCCTCTACCATGGAGCGGTCGACAGTCGCGAACCCGGCCAGGAAGATGACGGTGTTGACGCCGAAAACCGCGGCGTTGAATGTGACGAGCACAGCGATCAGCGCCCACGTCGGCTGGGCAAGCCAGTTGGTCTGCAGTGAGCCGAGGCCGAGTCCACCGAGCACGCCGTTTATCACGCCGTCGCTGGAGAAGAAGCTGCGGGCCACCAGCCCTATGACCACCCACGAGAGCGCGGTGGGCGCAAAGATGATGATCCGCAGCACCCGTCCGCCGCGGATTCCGCTGCTCAGCAGATAAGCCGAGACGAATGGGAAGATCATTCCGACCGGGATCGACACGAGGATGAACAGGCTGTTGAGCAGGGTGCGCTGGAGGTCCGGGTTCAAGGCAACGCTGAGGTAGTTGTCAAATCCCACCCAGTCGGCGCTGGTTCCATCCCAGTCCGTGAAGCTGTACCAGATGCCTTCCACCAGTGGGACGGCCATGAACATGGTCAGCAGGATCAGGGCAGGGAGCGTGAACAGGAAGCCGCTGAGCCTCGCCGCCCGCCGGTACCTATTCTTCGACGCCTTCTTCTTCGGCGCCTTCGGAACGTCGGAGGCTCGGTCCGACCGGCCGCGGAGATCGGGCTCGACCTTGTTCTCAATCAAGGGACTCTCCTGGTGGAGGGGTCGCCGCCGTACGAGCAGACGCCGACCCCGTCGTGGAAGGGGCGATCACTTGGACGTGAGGTTCACGTGAACGTCCTTCTGCTTCGCCGGCAGCGCATCGAATGCCGCGTCGATCGCGGAGAGCCCGTCGCTCACCCCGAGCTGGCCGACCAGCACCTGCGGGATCTTGCTCGTGATCGCATCCGTGACGCCCGGCTGCGTGTAGTCGTCGAACATCGGGTACAGCGTCGTTCCGGGTGCCGAGCTCATCTTGATCAGCTCGTTCATCATCGGGATCGCCGTCGTGAAGCCCGGGCGCGTCGGCGGGAGCCCGAACTTGGCGATGATCTGCTGACCCTCGTCACTGAGGATGTAAGCTGCGAACTTCCCGGCCTCGGCTTCATGCTTGGAGTACTTCATCACCGAATAGGCGGAGCCTGCCGTCTCCGATAGGGCGTGCTGCGGCTGTGGCGAGTACGGGGGCACCAGCAGCCCGACGTTGTCGCCCATCTTCTCGTAGAGGTTCTTGACTTCCCATGAGCCGCTGGCGAAGAACATCGCAGCCTTGCCGGCGATGAACTGGCTCTCGGGATCGGGCGAGTTCAGAGCGTCCTTGTTCAGGCAGCCGTTCTTGTAGAGGTCTGCCCAGGCCTGCAGCTGCGACTGCAGCGCTGGATTGTTGTACTTCAGGCTCCCGTCGTAGAGCTTGGACCAGTCGTCAGGGGAGAGGGTGGAGGCGATGTACGACCACTCTGGAAGCGGTCCCATCTCCGCAGCGCCGTACTCGCCGCCGTTCACGATCGGAAGGACCCCCTTGCCCTTGAGCGTCGTGCAGGTCGCGTTCAAGTCGTCCCAGGTCTTCGGCGTGGCCGAGATGCCGTTCTGGGCGAAGAGCTTCTTGTTGTAGAAGCCCACGTACCACTGGTCCCCGGTCGGTACCGCGTACACCTGCTTTCCGGGGTCGTTGTCCTTCGCGTAGAACTTGGTGGACGAGGACTGCTTGATGATGTCCCTGGACATGAACTGGCTCAGATCAGCCATGTAGGGCAGGAAGGGCGTCATGTAACCGCCGGGCCACATGTTCGCGATGTCCGGACCCTTGCCGGTCACCGACGCGCTCTGCAGGGCCTGGAAGTAAGAGCTCACGGGCTGGGAGACGAGGTTCACCTTGATCGAGGGGTTCGCCTTCTCGAACCCCTCGATCAGCGGCTTCTCGACACAGTCGCCCTTCGAGCAATCGCCGTCAAGCCACAGAGTCAGCGTCACAGGGCCGGCATCGGCCTTCTGGTCCGAGGAACACCCCCCTAACAAGCTGGCGGAGGCTACTGCTGCGACGGCGAAGAGCGCCGCCAGGAACCGCTTGGATTTCACACTGTGCTCCGATCTTTGAAAGCCATGGTGGCGAGGTATTCCGTGCACGCGCTGAGCAGTCGTTCGAAGCTCCCTCGGGCTAAGGGCGACTGCCAGGCTGGGTAGCGTTGGTCTGAGTAGGCGGCGGCTGGTGCCACATATCCCTGGTGGGCGCCGTTTCCCAGGTTGACGACGACGACAGCTCGGTCGGGCGCAGCCGAGCGCAGCCGCTTTTGGAGCTCCGAGTAGGCCTCGCCCGGATACGCGAAGACAACGGCCCGCCCAAGCTCCCAGATGGTCACCGGGAACACGGTTTCGGTAGCGGCCACATTCGACCGCACACGCCCCGCCCGTATCTCGCGGTCGGCTTGGACGACGGGATCTTCCGTCGCCGGCGGCTGATTGCTCTGAGTTGAGAGGACGACGTCGAGGCGCGTGAACGAGCTCGCGCTGTCGTCCGGCACGCCTGCGGCAGTGTAGACCCCGAGGGGGGCTCCGGACTCTATCGTCTCGGCGTATTCGAGCTGGGTCCCCGGGGCGAGCATTCCTTCGAGCGTCGACAGCACCGCGTAGCCGAGAACACGGCCGTTCCTGTCCGCGTCGGCAGGGTCCGAGCTGTACTGAACGCGAGGGCTCAGGTCGCCGGAGGCGCCTTGGAGGAAGAGGAAGGCTCCTCCGGTGGCGGCTTCCACGACCTCCCTTGCACTGCCGAGGTAGTCGGGGGAGATCAGCGAGTTTGTCCCGCCCAGCGTCGTCGGATGCGCAGCGTAATTCACCACCACGGCGATCGTGCGGCCCTCCGGGGACACCAGCCGGCCGACGAGCAGGGTGTCGTCCGCCTCCACGGAGGGGTTCGCGCCGACGACGAAGCGTCCCTCGTGGGGAACATAGAGGTCACGGTTGAACGCCAGCGAACACCGGCCGTACGCCCAGTCGAGGGAAGCAGGCTCCAGCGCCTCGAACAGCCGGCTGGCCTCGGAGGACACGGAGCGTCCGATCTCCTCCAGATAGGGTGCGACCAGCTCGCCGCCGGGCCGGTCGAAGTCGGCGCGCGAGAGCGAAGGCCCCGCATGCGTATGGGTCAGTGCGACGATCACCCGCTCCGGGCTCAGGCCGCACGCTTCGAGGATCGCCGCCCTCAGCGCCTCCTCGTCCCCTGAGCTCATCCACCATCCCAGGTCCATGCTCACGAGAAGGGAGCGGCCGCCCTCCCCGGCCTCCGTTTCCAGGGCGAGCAGCGATGCGTAGAGCGGCCGGTGGACGCCGGTCGCCGTCTTCTGCCGGCTGTACGCCCAGTTGTGCAGGTGGATGCCGGTCGGCGGCGTGATGTCGACGGTCGAGGCGGCGCACCGCAGCCGACATGGCGGGAAATCAATAGCCTTCATCCGACTTCTTTCACTGAATGAAATCACGTTTTCTGTGAGTGACATCACCTGCAACGCTAGGGTTGGGCACTGGGCGGTGTCAAGGGATTAACCATATAATCTGTAGGGTCATTGGAGCCGGATGAAGGGCATCAGGGTGGCCACTCGAGCACTGCCGGAGAATTACAATCTCGAATCTGTCGCCCGCGCAGTTTCGGTGCTGAAAGCGCTGGAATCGGCGGAAGCGAGTTCTCTCGAAAGGGTGGCACGGATTTCGGGCTTGAGTGAATCCACGGCTCTGCGCTATCTTTCGAGCCTCGCCAACCACGATCTCGTGGAGCGCGATCCGGAATCCGGCCATTACCGCCTCGGCCTGACCCTCTTCACTTTCGGGACTGCGGCAATCCGTCAACGCAACATCATGAGCCTTGCCGCGCCGATGCTGGATCTGCTGCATGAACGCTTCGACGAGACTATCAATCTCGCGGCCCGCCAGAATGGGCAGGTGATGGTCCTCCAAGTGCTCGAGAGCACTCGGCCGATGCGGAAGGGGGTCGCGGCCGGCGGAATTGACTCCTGGCATGCGACCGCGCTGGGAAAGGCTATTCTGGCGTGCCTACCCGACACGGACGTCGAAGCAATTCTGAGTCGCTACAATGCCGCGCGATTCACCCCGAATACCCTGGTCGAGTCCCATGCGCTGCTCGCGGACCTCGCCGCGGCCCGCAGCCGCGGTTACGCGATCGACGACGAGGAATCCGAGGAGGGCCTCCGGTGTGTGGGCGTGGCGATCAGAGTCCAGTCGGGGGCCCCGGACTACGCGTTGAGCATCTCCGGGCCCAAGAGCCGTATGCCCTATTCCAGGCTGCAGGAGATCGGAACGGCGATTCTGGAATCGGGCAGGGAGCTCTCTGTCGAACTCGGATGGACCCCTCCGGCTCAGGACGCCTCGCATCCTGCGGCCTCCTGAGCCGGAGACTCACGCCCTTTCCGTCTCGACCGGGGCGAGGGTCCCCACGGTTTCGCGTAGCTCGGCGAGAAGACGCACCAGCCGGGCCCGCCCTTCTGGATCCAGCGAGAAGCCGAGCGGTGTGCGCGCCGTCTCGCTGGTGATGACGCCCTGTTCGACCAGCAGAAACTTCTCGCAGACCACAAAGGAGTCCAGATCGTCCTGCATGCTGATCATCTCGGACAGAGGAGTGTTGATGCTGCGTGCACGTTCGATGTCGCCGCTCTCGAGGGCGTTCCACATGGCGACCACGGCCCAGCACACTTCGGCGCCGGGCATGGACCCGCTGACTCCCCCCGGGTAGGTCTCGAGGAGGGCAGCACCCCCCATTCCCTCGAAGATCTCGGCCTTGCCTCCCGTGGCGGCGAGGAGTGCGTCCAGCGTGGGGCGTACGGGGACAGCCTCGGGCTTGAACTTGACGTGTGGCCCGAATTCTTCGAACAGCCGCGCCTGCATCTCGACGGTGAGCGACTGTCCCACGTACCCGCTCGCGTCCTGGATGATGACCGGCACGGAGGAGTGCTTCAGCAGGACCCGGAAGTACTCCTCGAGTTGTCCGGGCGAGTTCTTCCCGTGGAGTGGGGGAGTGGCCATCAGGGCCGATGCTCCGGCAGAGATCGCATCGTCGATGCGGGAGCGGGCGATTGCCGTGCTCTCGCCTCCGACGCTTGCAACGCACGGCAGCCCCCGCGCTGCGGCCGCAGACGAGGCAATCCGGATGATCTGCCTGCGCTCGGAGTCCTGCAGTCTGAGCGACTCCGACACCATGCCGAAAACAACTCCGTGCGGCCCTTGCGAGGCTATCCAGTCGATTTCTCTCTCCAGCCCGGAGAAGTCGATGGATTCGTCGGCGGCGAACGGGGTCTGAAAGACCGGGTATACCCCGCGTAAAACTGTGTAGACCATGCTCCATAGCCCTTTCTTGGGAAGGTGAATGACGGCCGAGTCCGTCAGGACCGGCCCACGACCGGCTCGATGAACGCGTCGGTGCCCGGTCCGAGAGCCTGGAGGAAATCGAGGTCGCATCCCTGGGGCGCCTGGGTGACGTGATTCCTGTACAGCGCCACCCAGCCGCGGACATGGGGCGATGGAGAGGGCGTCCACTCCGTGCGCCGCCTGGCGAGTTCTTCGGGATCCACTTCCAGGTCGATTCGCCCGTTGGGAACGTCGAGGGCAATGACGTCCCCGTCCCGGACGAGCGAGAGAGGGCCGCCCACGGCTGACTCGGGCGCCACATGGAGGACGACCGTTCCAAAGCTGGTGCCGCTCATACGGGCGTCGCTGACCCGCACCATGTCCTTCACCCCCATCCGAGCGAGCTTGCCTGGAATCGGGATCATCGCCCATTCGGGCATCCCAGGGCCCCCGACCGGCCCGCCTCCCTGGAGCACGAGGACGCTCTCCGGCGAGACGTCCAGGTGCGGGTCATCGATTCGGCGCCGCATGTCGTCGTAGTCGGCGAACACGACGGCGGGACCATGATGGACCAGCAGTCCTTCGCTGGCGGCGGCGACCTTGATCAGAGCCCCATCCGGTGCGAGGGAGCCGGAGAGCACTGCGAGGCCGCCCGGGACGTCGTCTGGGACGTCTTCAAGCTCTCGGATGACCCGAGCGGGCGTCTCGGCGACCTCGATGACCTCGGCGAGGGTGCGGCCTTGGACATTGGGCGTCGAGCCGTCCAGCAGAGTGCTAAGGGAGCGCAGCAGGGTCGGCACTCCGCCTGCGGCATCGAAGTCCTGGGCGAGCCCCTTGCCTATGGGCTGGATGTCCGTGACTACCGGCGCCTTCTTGAATGCCTCCTGCAGGGCGATCGGTGTGAGCGAGATTCCCGCGCGGCCTGCGACGGCGGCCAGGTGGATGACGGCGTTCGTCGATCCTCCGCATGCCGAGACGACGCTGAGCGCATTTGCCAGCGACGCCTCGGTCACCAGCTCGCGCGGGCGAATCGGGTGGTGAGCGCGCTCCACTGCCGTTCTCCCTGCTTCCGCAGCGAAGGAGAGCCCGCGCGGGTCACCAGCCGGAACGGTCGAAGCCCCCGATATGGTGAATCCGAGGGTCTCAGCCGTGATCGCCATCGTCGTGGCGGTGCCCATCACGTTGCAGGCCCCGAGCCCGCAGGAATAGCAGTTCTCGAAGGCCTGCCAGTTCTCCTCTGACATGCGGCCTGCGCGTCGTTCGTCCAGGGCTTTCCACAGATCTGTTCCCGAGCCGAGCCGCTCGCCGTTGAACTCCGCCGGAGGCCGAGCACCGCCCAGAATGAGGACTGTCGGGACATTGGCGCTGACGGCCCCCATGATCGCACCCGGGATCGTCTTGTCGCAGTTCGCTGTCAGTATCAGGGCGTCGATTGGGTAGGCACGCACCATCTCCTCGATCTCTATCGAAAGCAGATTGCGGTAGAGCATCGCCGTGGGCTTCATCAGGTCCTCGCCAAGTGAAATGCTGGGGAAGACGACTGGGATTCCGCCGGCCGCGACGACCCCTGCGCGTGCAGCTTCGATCTGGCCCGAGAGCGAGGAGTTGCACGGGTTGAGGTCGCTCACAGTGTTGCTTATGCCGATCACCGGCCGACCGGGTTTTGGGTCGAGCCCGACTGCACGAAGGGCGGCCCGATTCTGAAGCCCGACCTCTTCGGGCGCGTCCAGCCACCGCGCGCTGCGCAACCGGCCCGACCCGGTTTCCATATCACTCACAGGCTTCCCCTTCGTCCTGAGCCCGGTGCCCCCTGTTCATGAGGGAGGCCAGGCTGAGACCGCCATCCGAGACCAGCACAGCTCCGGTTGTCGCCACGTTCAGAGGCGAACACAGGTGCAGCACGTCCCGGGTGACCTGCTCGGGATTCAGGGTTTTGCCTGTGGGGATGGCCTCCAGCGTACGGTCCTTCAGTTCTTCATCCGCCGCCAGCAGCGCTTTGGACAGTCCCGCTTCCACGATGCCGGGGGCGACTTCGTTGACAAGGATTCCATCCGACGCGTGATCGAGCGCCAGCGTGCGCATCAGCATTCGCATTCCGGCTTTCGCCACGGAATAGCTGCCGATGTGGGGGTGCGGTGCATGGGCGGCCCAAGAGCCCACGGTCACGATGCGGCCGGGGACCGAGGCTGCCACCATACGGGTGATGAGCGACCGTGCGGTGAAGAATGCGGAGTCAAGGCAGCTGGCAAGCACGCCTCTCCACTCCTGGTCCTTGGTCTCGACGAGTCTGGAGGCGCCGGAGATGCCTGCGGCGAGCACGCCGATGGTGGGCACTCCCCATGCCTGCACCACCGCCGCAATCCACTCCTCGACGGCCTGCGAATCGCTCAGGTCAACCTCGTCGAACCGATAGGAACCATCCGCCCCATCCAGGTGCGAATCGCGCTTCGGTTTGATGTCGGCTGAGGCTACTCTGACCCCGCGATCGCGGAGGCTTCGAACAATGTGGCTCCCGATATCCCCGGAGCCCCCGGTCACGACCGCGATCTGACCGACCCATGAGCCCTTTGCGCTCTCCACGGCTAGGCCAGAGGAGCTTCCAGGCCCGGGTTGATCCCGATGCCCGCAGTCATTGTCCGGGGCTGGGGAACGCGAAGCCACGCTCCGCCGCTCGCGATCGACTCTTCGGAGACGATTCCGGGCAGCGTCATCTCGAGGGCCTTGTAGACGTCGATGGGAGCCGGAGTCCCCTGCTCGACCGCTGTGAGGAATTCCAGGAAGGGCCACGCGTCCGAACCCCAGTGCCCGGATCCCGCTGGAGGGTTTGCGTACCCGTCGGGCAGGAAGCGCTCCGCGTACGCCTCTAGCGGCTCCCAGGATTCAGGCGCCGAACGCCCGTGAAGGTACACCCGAGGCAGGTCTCCCATTCCGCGTCCGGACTCGTAGGCGCCTCCGGTGCCCTGGACCGAGTAGAAGTCCCAGAGTTCAGGCCTATTGGACAGCAGGTCGAGGCGGGTCCGGATGAGCCCCCCCTTGCGCGTCCTGGCAAGGAGCGTCACGGAGTCGTCCATCTCGTGCTCGGGGTCGGTCCACCGGCCCGTTCCGACGCAGCTGACCGATTCGATCCGGTCGTCCATCCAGTCGAGGAGGGGACCGAGGCTATGAGTGGGATACGTAACGCCGTTCCGCCCGACCTGCCAGTAGTAGCGCCAGGTCGGATCGCCCGACGGCGAGGTGTGGAAGGCCTTCATTTCGTGCACGTATTCGGCCTCGCCCATGTAGAGCTCGCCGAACATCCCCTCCCGCGCCATTGCTCGGACAATAAGGTTGTTCCGCGTATATCCGTAGTTCTCCGACATCATGTAGACGCGCGACGAGGAGCGGGCCGCGGCAAGGAGGATGTTCACCTGTTCCATGCTCACGGCGGCGGGGACTTCGCTGAGGACGTGAACGCCCGCCTGCAGTGCGTAGGCTGCCTGAGGGGCATGGTATTGCTGCGGGGAGGCGATGACGAGGATGTCGCAAATGTCGACGGCCTCTTCGAAGCTGGTGAAGAGCTGTTGGGCTCCGTACTCCCGGTTGAATGCGAGGGAGGCTTCCGGGGCCGGGTCATACACGCCCTGCAGGACGGCGCGATCGCCGGCCGCCCGGATCGCGGCGATGTATCCGCCGCCCCTGGACGCGCCTACGATGCCTACCTTCAAAGGTTCGTGCTTTGCCACTTACCTCACACCCCCCTGCGAAGCCTTTGCGGCATGGAGGTTTGAAAAGACGCGGGACCATCGCTCGCAGTGGTCGCTGTCCAGGTAAACCGGGACGAACCCCATACCTAGGTAAGTTGAAATTGCAGGCAACCTGACATCGTCGGTCTCGAGCACCACTTCAGCCAATTCCCGGCCCTCCAAGAAATCGATGACGGCCTCAACGACCGCACGTCCGAGCCTACGGCCGCGCATTTCCGGATCGACGGCCACCCAGTGGACATATCCGGCGTCCGGGAAACGCTCCTTCCAATGCCGAGCAGACGCGGTAGCGATAATCCGCCCTTCGTCCTCGATCACCATGACAGCGAGCACGTCGCCCGCTCCCGTTAGTTCACGTTCCACTCTCCCAGCGGTCCAGGTTCCGTCCTCGAATGCAGCACCGAGAAGCACAGCGAGTGCTTGATTATCCTCACGTGTCGCCTTTCGAACATGCCATCCGCTCGACGTCTTGTCGCCGTACGATTCCGATGCTGGAAGAAGCATTGCCAGTTGAGCCATCTGATTCCATTCAGTGAAAGGTATAATCCATTAGCTGCAATCTATCATAACCTTGCATTGTCGTTCTATGTATCTGCAGAGGTTAGTTGGGGGTTCGGTGCGACGTTCCGCACCACGCGACATCCGGCATTCCCGGTACCTGCACCTGCACCGAGAAAAGCGCTCCTGCCCCCGAACCGCGGTCCGGCTCCCGGTCGGAGCCCTGGGCAGTGGTGATGACCATGGTGCGCATATCTTCTCCGGCAAAGGTCACCGAGGTCACGAGCGGGGCGGGAACCTCGACAACCCCGAGTAGTTCCCCGAGGCTCGAATAACGCCGCACCTCTCCCGCTCCCCAGATCGCGATCCAGAGCGCGCCATCAGCATCGACGTGCAATCCGTCCGGAATGCCGTCATCGATGTGGAAGGCCGGGCGCCAGGCAGACGCGGACCCGGTAGCCGGCTCGTAGCGTGCGCACCAGACAGTCCCAGGGACCGAATCGACGAGGTACATGGCTGTTCCAGAGGGGCTCCAGCCCATGCCATTGGCGTGGTGAAGATCCCGGCGTTCTGCATCCAGATCCAAGGAGCCCGATGCTCGAAACAGCATCTCCTCGTGCAGAATCCGTCCGTCGGTGACGGTCCCGACGAAGAACCGCCCTCGTGGGTCGCAGGCGCCGTCGTTTAGGCGCTGGTCAGCCCTCTTCAGGACCTTACGGCCGAATCGAAGCGTTCCGTCGGCTTGCAAAAGGGCCAGACCATGACGAGCGGCCAACAAAATGCCGCCGTCCGCATTCGGCACTACAGCTCCCACCGGCCCATCGAGTGCAAGGTGCAGCTCGGGCCGAAGGCCTTCGCGGTCGAATGGTGAGGAGAACACCACGCCCCTCGGGATGTCCACCCACCAAAGGCGCTCTCCGGCCTTGTCCCAGACGATTCCTTCGGCGAGGCAGTGAACAGGATCCGTAATCTGCTGCGCCTTGCTTGCCTTCATCGGAGTCTCCTCGGTGATGCGATTCAGTCAGGTACACGCGGAGCTGAGGCCTTGTCCTCGGCCCTTCGGAGGGCCCCGGAGCGCGCACGAGATCAGGGACGTCCGGGCTTCTCGTGTGCCTCAAGGTCCAGACGGGGCCAGTTCGAAGAGTGTCTTCGTGATACCGGCATCTGATGGTGGAGGCGGCAGGTGCCACCGGGGACGCCGTAGCCGCCCGTGGCCGGAGAGTGCGGCATCGGTGCCGTCCCTGTGGCTGCAGGCAATCTTCCGTCCGATCGGGCTGCCCTCATCAAGAAGCGGTCGGTATGCCACGGGGGGCCGTTGAACCACTTAAGGCACCGCCCTCGGATCTCGTCTGGGCCGCTCTTCAGGGGCTTGCGGCGGTGGAAGAGGAACTCCTGCCCACAAGCAGGGCGGGCCGGGACGGGATCGGGTCTCTGCCCGACGGCAGGCTTTGCATGAGCTGGTCCCCCTTCGAACAGAAGGGGCCCGGGGATGCTAGGGGCGGGGGGCCAAGACGCGCTGGCGCTGCGTTCCGAGCCCGTCGATCCCCAGCTCCATGACGTCTTCGGGCTGGAGCCAGATCGGCGGTGTGAAGCCCATCCCCACACCGGGGGGTGTGCCGGTGTTGATCAGGTCGCCGGGCTCGAGCACCAGGAACTGGCTGAGGTGGTGCACGATGTAGTAGGGGTCGAAGATCATGGTGGCCGTCGAGCCGGTCTGACGGCGGATCCCGTTGACGTCCAGCCACATCCCGAGGCCGAGCACGTCGTCGATCTCGTCGGGGGTGGCGAGCCAGGGCCCTGCGGGGTTGAAGGTCTCTGCCGACTTTCCCTTCGCCCACTGGCCCCCGCGCTCCATCTGGAATGCACGTTCGCTGACGTCGTTCACGAGGACGAAGCCGGCGATGGCGTCTCGGGCATCGTCTGCGGAATCCAGATAGCTCGTGCGCCTGCCGATGACGATGCCGAGCTCGACCTCCCAGTCGGGCTTCGTCGCCCCTCGGGGGATGCGCACGTGGTCGTTGGGCCCGACCAGCGTGTTCGGGGACTTCGTGAACAGGATCGGCTCCGAAGGGACGGCCTGCCCGGTCTCCGCGGCGTGGTCGCTGAAGTTCAGGCCGATGCACAGGATCTGGTGAGGGCGGACGATCGGGGCGCCGATGCGTTCGCCCTCGAAGCGCGAGAGGGGGCCGGAGGCTATCCGCTCGGCGACGACTGGCCTGATTCTCGCCAGGCCCTCGGATCCGAAGAACTTCTCGTCGAAGTCCT
Source organism: Sinomonas terrae (assembly GCF_022539255.1). NCBI lineage: Bacteria > Bacillati > Actinomycetota > Actinomycetes > Micrococcales > Micrococcaceae > Sinomonas > Sinomonas terrae. The sequence continues at coordinate 186,520 of NZ_JAKZBV010000002.1, read as the reverse complement.
CGACGATGTCGGAGACGTCGACGTAGTTCTCTTCGTCGACGCGGACGACGGGCTTCTCCGAGCCGACGGCTCCGATGCGCATGAGCTTCATTCTGCCTCTTTCCTCTGGGTCTGGCTCTTCTGGCCCGCGATGATGCTGCGCATTTCCGCCACCCTCCGGACGAGTTCTGGAAGGGGGGTCCGGTACGCGAGGGCGCTGATGCTGATGGCTCCGCTCGGCACGATCGCGGAGGTGAGGAACGCGGGCAGTGCCAGGCAGTTCACTCCGGGCTCGTTCTCCTGGTCGTCCACGCTGTATCCGCGTTCGCGGATTTCGGCCAGTTCGCGGTGCAGGCCCGCGGCCGTGACGATCGTGTTGTCCGTGGGCCGCTCGAGCGGCCGGTCCCCGATCCACCCGGTCACGTCCTCGAGGGAGTGGAGCCGGTAGGAGAGCAGCAGCTTGCCGACGCCGGTGGCGTGTGCGGGATTCCTTCCGCCGATGGAGGAGGTGAGCCTGACGGGACCGCTGGGAGCGTCGACCTTGGACCGGTAGACCACGTCGCGTCCGTCGAGCACCGCGTAGTGCACTGTCTCGCCGAACCGGGCTGCCAGGGTTTCCAGCACACCTTGGATCCGAACGTGCTCCGGCCGCGCCTCGTGGAACGCGAACGCGATGCGAACGAACTCGTCGCCGAGCAGGTAGTGGCCCCTGCCGTCCTGCTCTGCCAGTCCGGCACGCCGCAGCGATGCCAGCGCCCTGTGGACGGTGGGCTTGGAGCCGGCCACCGACCGGGCCATCTCCTCGAGCCCGACCCCGGAGGGGTGGCGGGCCAGCTCGAGGAGCACGGCCAGGACCCGGTCCGAACCGACCGGACCGTCTGGGGGCTGCTTGCCCGACGCGTCCATTGGTGGGGTAGTCTGCATTGTAATTCTACATATTAGACCTTAATTCCGATTAATGAAAACAGGAGGATGCCTCATGGGCAGGACTGCGGTCATCACCGGAGGGATGAGCGGGCTCGGCGCGGCAACGGCCGCGCGGCTCGCCGCGGACGGGGTCGAGGTCGTGGTGGTCGACGTGGCCGCCGGGGCGGATGTGGTGCTCGACATCTCCGATTCCGGGGCGGTCACCCGGGCGGCCGAGAAGATCGGCGAGGTCGACATCCTGGTCAACAGCGCGGGCATCGTCGGCCCCAACAAGCCGCTCTGGGAGATCGCCGACGAGGAGTGGCTGCGGACCTTTGCCGTCAACGTCACGGGGACCTTCAACATGTGCCGCGCGTTCACGCCCGGGATGAAGGCGCGCGGCTGGGGCCGCGTGGTGAACTTCGCGAGCATGGCCGGCAAGGACGGCAATCCGAACATGGCCGCCTACTCCGCGACGAAGGCCGCGGTCATCGGCATGACCAAATCCCTCGGGAAGGAGCTGGCCGCCGACGGCGTCCTGGTCAACGCGATCGCCCCGGCGGTAGTGGACACGCCGATGAACGCGGAGACCGCTCCCGAGGTGCTGGCGCACATCACGAGCCTGATCCCCATGAAGCGGGTGGGGCGCCCGCAGGAGGTCGCCGAGCTGGTGGCATGGCTCGCCTCGGAGAAGGTCAGCTTCTCCACCGGCGCCGTCTACGACATCAGCGGGGGCCGGGCCACCTACTGACAGCGCCCGGGCACGCGCGTCAGAAGGTGACGGTGAGCCCGCAGTCGATTGGCAGCACCTGTCCCGTCACGTAGGTGTTGGCGGGCGAGCAGAAGAAGAGGGCCGCCTCCGCCACCTCCTCCGACGCTGCAGGGGCGCCGGAGGAGGATGCGCCCTGCTCAAGTAGGCGGAACAGAAGCAGTCCCTCGTACTCTTCGGTCCCGCGGCTTCTGGCGTACGGAAATGTTCACGAGTATGGCGATGGAGCGTTTTCCCGGCAGTTCCAGCCCGGTGCGAACCTTATAACCGAGAGGCGTCCGATCCCTTCAGCTGGGGGAGGGACACTCTTGTCATGGCCGGAATCTACTGGGCCTCAGAATTGGAAGAATTATGCTTCTTTCCGTACCTTCGTATCGAGTTCTTCCGCCTCGAGGTTGCACCGTCGCCATCAGATCTGTCGAACGCCAAACTGCCCTAGGATTTCGTTACAGTGCCGATCAACCCAGACCTTCCAATTACGCCTCTTACACAGCAGCCAACCCTTAGAGAGGCAGTGACGCAGTCACTGTATGCAGCAATCGTGTCCGGTGCTCTCGACGAGGGGCTGCTGTACTCAGCTCCCGTCCTCGGCGCGGCACTCGGTGTCTCTGCCACGCCAGTTCGGGAAGCAATGATGGACCTAAGCCGTGAAGGCTTTGTCGAGCGCGTCAAGAACAAGGGCTTCCGGATCACTGGCCTGACGAAGCGCGCCATTAGGGAGATCACGGAGATTCGGCTCCTGATCGAACCCATTATTGTTGCTGGTTTAGCGGGAAGGATTCCGGCTAGCGCGCTCTCGGAGCTGAATGGCGTTGCCAACCGTGCGCTGGCATCCGCCGAAGCGGCAGACCTTCCGGGATTCCAGCTGGCCGACCGTGACTTCCATTCAGAGATCTTGCGTCACCACGGTAACGAAGAACTCGTAAAATTGGCCACAAATCTCCACATGAGAACGCGGCTCACCGCGGTCAAGTCCCTGAACGATTCGGATCTGCTCATCGACCATGCCCGAGAACATGTCGAAATCGTCCGACTCCTCGAGTCCGGCGATAGCTCGAAGGCGAAACACCTCATGGGTCGGCACGTTTCCCAGTCGGGGAGAGGCGGCAGCGAAGAGCGAGAAGAATCGCCTAACGCCACGGCCCTATGAGCCTTTGAAACTCCGCTTAGCTGGAAAAGGCCTGCCCCCGACAGGAGGAGCAGGTCTATTGGAACGCACCATAATCGGTTCGGCGACGCCGCGGCCTACGCCACGAGCATCCACCTCAGAACGTAAGCCGACAAGAGAGGCGACCCCGCACGACACTTCCCGTCCCCACGGAGGCCGCAGCGCCCCCTTTGCCGGCTCTTCGCGTTTCCGCGGGAATGGTCCTGCTGGGTGATTGTCACGCTGCTGTCTGAGCGGCGCTCCTGAGCAGGATACGGGATCGGTAGTTGTCCGGGTTCCGGAAGCCCCGTCCGGTTCGTTTGATGTTCTTGATCGCGGTGTTGTTCGCCTCGACCTTGGCCGTGGTCGCGCCGGTGGTGATGAGGACTTCGATCTCGTTCCACCAGCGCTTCACGGTGCGCAGGAGCCGTTTCGTCTCCACGGTCGGGGCGGCCTCGACGAGGCCCTCGAGGATCCGCAGGTGGTCCCGCGCCTCCTCGAGCGCCCCGGACGCGAGCAGGGTGCGGAGCTGCTCCTTGGCCTCCCAGGCGGCCTGCAGCTGCCCGGTCGGGTCGTCGGATTCGAAGACCGCCCGCAGTCGGGCCCTGCCGCGGCCGGAGAGGGTCTCGGCGCCGCGCAGGAGCAGGCGCCGGTTCGCCCACCCCGGGTCCACCGCCCTGCCGCGGCGGCCCTTGATCTCCTGGCTCAGCCGCTGCCTGGCCTCGGTGACGGCCTGGTTCGCCAGCTGGACGAGGTGGAACGCGTCGACCGACACCGCGGTGCGCGGAAGCCACATCCGCAGGGCCTTGCGGAACGCCGCCGACGGGTCGATCGCCACGACCTCCACCCCGAGGCGCCACGCCAGCGGCCGGGCGAACAGCCAGTCCCCGACACCGGTGCTGTCGCGGCCGTCCACGATGCCCAGCACCTGTCCGGTGTCCAGGTCAACGATCGTGGTCATCCACGGCTCGACCCGCACCCACGGCGATGCCTCGTCGGCCCGGTACCAGCGCACGGACCGGTACCTGTGCTCGTCGATCCCGAGCCTCTTCGGCGCGAGCAGGTCGACGTCCGGCAGCGTCGCCGCGGCGGCGTCCAGGGCGGTCTGGGCCAGCCACCACGAGACCCCGTGGGCCCGGGCAGCCTCGAGTGCGGCACGGCCCGAGCGGATCACGGCATCCACAAGCGCATGCAGGAGCCGGCGCGTGGACCGGGCCCGCCTGGGCACCTCGTCCGTGGCCTCGGTGAACGACCCACGCGGGCACGCCGGCTCGTCGCAGAACCAGCGCCGCTTGCGCCACAGCACCACGACAGCGCCGGCCAGGGGGACGTCGCGCAGCCGCTGGAGCCGTCGGTCCTTCACGCGGGCCGAGACGACCCCGCAGGCGGGACAGCCCGGCACCCCGGTGGACTCCACAGTGATCCGGCGGACGCCGAAGGCGGTGAGCGCGGCGGAGAGGACGCGGTATTCGGGCAGGTTGAAGATCACGGTGGCAGCACAGGGCTGCCCCGTCGTAGGCTCGATCAAGGCTCGTGGATCCTGTTCCGGACGAATGACTAGACACCACTCATCCAACAGGGCCACGAGCCCCTTCACGCCCTACGGCGCGAGCCCGATTCCCGCGGAAACGCGAAGAGCCCCTTTGCCGCGCCCTCAAGGCCGCGCGCGCCTCCCGTGCCTGCATCGGCACGCCATAGAAAGGCATAGGGGACGGGGAAACGGATTTCGGTCGAGGCCGGCGTTCCGGCGAAGCCCCCACGCGTAGGCGACCTTCATGATGGTCGCGGTCCGGAAAGCGGGGATCCAGCCCTTGGCCCTGGAGCGGCGGATCCGCAGCACGCGCTCGTCGGCGCAGTCGAAGAGGTCCTCGAGCTCGTCACGGGTGTAGGGGCGCTTGCCCGGCGCGCCGACCTCGTCTTGGGCGTGGCGAACGGTGTTCCACTCATGGAAGACCTGCGCAGGATGGTCGCCGAAGCGCTCCCAGCACTGCTTGCCCCACCCGTAGGCCGGGTCCGTCAGGTACTCCAGAAACATCCGCAGCGCGTTCTGGTAGCCCAGCACCGTCGAGCGCGCGGCGCCTTTCAGGGCCCGCAGCTCGAGGAAGAACTCATCGACCGTCCCGGCCGTCCACTCCCACGGATAGGCCCCGGCGAACTCGCGGAAACGCACCACCGTGCCGCGGCGGGCCTCGACCGTGCCCGCAGAGAGGTTCCGGGCGAACTGCTGGGCCGCCCAGCCCTGGAGCATCTCCGTCCACACCGTCTCGGCCTCGTTCAGCAGCCCCGTGCCGGAGCGCAGCACCAGCGGCACGGCGCCTGCCGGGGTGATCTCAGGTGTTCGCATAATATGCGAACACCTCGCATGAAACGCGAAAGACTGCCAAACAAGCAGAGAAACCGCAGATCAAAGGCAGGTCATCGGGATTCTCGAGGGTCCAGCTTGAGCGCCAATGCAGGTCTGAGGGCTTCGACGGCGAGGACTGCTCGGCGTGCTGACAGGGGAGCATTCCATGCTGTCGTATTCGCGTCTGCTGCGAACATGTCATCCTCTGATGGGAAAACGCGTTATCCGTTTCCTCGCTTATCTTGACTCCTTTGGTGGTCCCCTCAGAGGCAGACGGGCAGCCATGCGCCCAGGAAGCTCGGGGTTGGAGATCCTCGGTGGTGCGGCGATTGCGCCGTGATCTAGCGGCCGGAGTTCTTCAGCGCGACGTAGTCGGACATCGGCACCGCGGCGCGGGCAGCGTGCTGGGCGATGATTCCGGGGCTGTAGCCGAGCAGGTCCATCAGGGTGCGGGCGTCGACTTCTTGGGTGAGGTCGCGGAGCGTGGCGTTGCGTGCTCGTTGGGCGTCGATGCCGAGGACTCTGAGGCGTTCGGCGAGGGTGCCCGGGTGGAGGTGCCGGCCTGCGCGGGTGCCTGGGAAGAGCCAGTCGGTGCCGGTGTTGGCGGTGTTGCGGTTCCCGGGGTTCTGCGATTGTTGCCAGAACATCTCGGTGAGTGCCGCGGGTACGGCCGCCGGGGTCATGCCGAGCTTGATGAGCATGCCTTCCGGGGTGGTCGTGAGGTGATCTCGGCGGAGCATGACGATCTTGTTCAGCGGGTGTGCCCAGAGCAGGAGGATCAGCCCAGCGAGGCGCGTGGATCTGACCACGTGGTGGTGCTCGAGGCAGTTCCGGACGAGCTCTCTCCGCTGGGTTTGGGTGATCATCGGGATGCTCTGGGCGCTGCGGAACGGGGCGTCGAGCCCGGAGGGGCGGCCACTCTGTTGCCTGTTGAGCCAGCGGACGAAGTTCCGGACGGCCTTGCGGGTGCTGGGGCCGCTGCTGAGGTAGTCGTCGACGTGGGACTGCTGGAGGTCGTCTGCTCCGGCGTTGTGGTGCTGCCGGAGCCAGAGGAGGAACTTCCCGGCTTCGGTGATGTCCTGTTTGGCGGCGTGGGTGACGGTCTCGAGGTTGGTCTCGGGGTCTGCTGCCCTGGCGCGGACTCGTTTGAGGTGGTGCCAGGTGGCGAAGCGCTCGATGAGCCGGCTGGTCCCGTCATCGGGCAGGGCGTCGATTCTGGCGGCGATCCATTGTTCGAAGCGTGCGAGGTTCTCGTTCCCGCGGGCGGTCATCATGCGGTGGTGGACAAGCAGGGCGCGCAGGTGCTCTGCGGCGGCGGAGCGGGGGAGTGCGTCGAAGGCCTCGTGGGTGAGTGCGAGGGTGCGGTTCCCGATGGACTCGAGGAGTTGCCGGGCCTTGGTGCCTGGGCGCATGTAGGTGTAGATGCTCTCGGGTCGCCCTGTCTCGGTGAGCAGGCTTATGAGGCGGTGGAGTCGTAGGTCTTCGCCGGGTTTGAGCACGGCAGTGAGGTCGTCGGCGAGGGCGCACCTGACGCACAGGCCGGCACGGAATCTCTCTGCTTCGCGTTCGCAGCGGGTGCATGAGAGGTCGGTGGCGATGCCGGCGCAGTCGCGGCAGATCGGCTCGCCGGTGGCGGGGGAGCGGCCGGGGAGCATCCTGTCCTCGCGGCAGTCCGGGCAGGTGCCGTAGGTGTGGGTGGCCTGGGTGAAGCAGGCTCCGCAGACTGCCCCGTCCGGCCAGCGGACCCGGATCTTGGCGACATGCTGCTGGCACCGGTCGCACAGGTGGCTGCCTGCCGAGCGGGGCCGGCCTCGCTTGTTCTGCGGTGCGAAGTTCTCGAGTGTGGGCGGGCGCGCCGATCCGTTGCCTCCGGTTGCCGGGCGGCCGGGGTCACTCATCGTCTTCGACGATCCGTGCCCGGACAGGCCTGTACTGGCGCAGGTCGGGGATGTCGTCCCCGGATGCCTTGCGGCGCTGTCGCACCGTCCTGGCGTCGGTGGCGGTGTAGGCGATCAGGTCGTTGGGGGTGACGTCGAGCGCGTCGCAGAGGGCGACGAGGACTTTGAAGGAGATCCGCTCGGGCTCCTGGGTGACGATGCGCCAGACGGCGTTGGCGGTGAGGGTGATGCCGCGCTCGTGCAGGAGCTCGGCGAGGTCCTTGGCTGTGTGGACGCCGCGGCGTGCCATGATCTCGCGGACGCGCCAGGTGTAGGTGATCTCGCGTCGGCTCATGGGTTCCTCCTCTGTGCCTGCAGTCCGAGGGCTGCCTGGATGGTGCGTTCGTGGGCCCGTTCGAGGGCGAGGCGCTGGTAGTCGGGGGAGGGCATGGTGTAGCCCGAGGTCGTCGCGGCGTGCTCGTGGCCGAGCTGGAGCTGGACGAAGGCGACGTCGAAGCCCTCTCCGGTGATCAGGTGGGTGGCGTAGGAGCGGCGGAAGGAGTGCAGGTCGAGCCCGGGCGGGAGGTGTCAGATCTTCTGTGTAAGGGGTGACGGCCGGATCTGAAGGGATCAGGATCATGACCATGACAGAGGACGAGGAGCAGGGCCGGCGCCGCTCGACGGCCGAGGTCGCCGCGGACCTGGAGGCCTCCGGGGCCCTGGACGCTCTCTTCGCCAGGATCGACTCGGGCGAGGTCCAGCTCACCGGCGACGGGGGCCTGCTGCCCGGGCTTCTCAAGGCGGCCCTCGAGCGCGGCCTGCAGGCGGAGATGAGCTCCCATCTGGGCTACGAGAAGGGCGACCCGGAGGCAGCGTCGTTCCCGAACTCGCGCAACGGCACGAGCCCGAAGACGGTCGCCACCGAGGTCGGGGATGTGGGCCTGGAGGTGCCGCGCGACCGGGACGGGACCTTCGCCCCGCGCCTGGTCCCGAAGGGATCCCGGCGTCTCGGGGGCCTGGACGAGATGATCATCTCCCTCTACGCCGGCGGGATGACGATCCGGGACATCCAGCACCATCTCGCCTCCACCATCGGCACCGAGCTCTCGCACGAGACCATCTCCAAGATCACCGACGAGATCCTCGAGGAGGTCCTGGCCTGGCAGCGGCGCCCCCTGGAGGCCTTCTACCCGGTGGTCTACCTGGACGCCCTGGTCGTCAAGGTCCGCGACGGGGCCCACGTGCGCAACAAGGCCGCATCGCCGTCGGCGTGGACCTGGAGGGCATCAAGCACGTACTCGGGATCTGGGTCCAGGCCGCCGAGGGCGCCAAGTTCTGGGCCGGGGTCTGCGCCGAGCTGGCCAACCGCGGCGTCGCCGACGTCCTGGTCGTCTGCTGCGACGGCCTCACCGGCCTGCCCGAGGCGATCGAGGCCACCTGGCCGGGCTCGATGGTCCAGACCTGCGTCGTGCACCTGATCCGCGCCGCCATGCGCTTCGTGAACTACGGCCACCGCAAGGCCGTCGCCGCCGCCCTGAAGACCGTCTACCAGGCCCCCGACGCCCCCACCGCCAGAGCCGCCCTGGACGCCTTCGCCGCGAGCGAGCTCGGCAAGAGGAACCCCAACACCGTCCGCGTCTTCGCCGACGCCTGGGAGCGCTTCACCCCGTTCCTGGCCTTCCCGCCCATGCTGCGCCGCGTCATCTACACCACCAACTCCATCGAGTCCCTGAACTATCAGCTGCGCAAGATCATCAAGAACCGCGGCCACTTCCCCAACGACGACGCCGTCGTCAAGCTCCTCTGGCTCGCCATCTGCAACATCGAGGACAAGCGCGCCCGCGACCGCCAGCGCGAACGCGACCAGAACGTCCCCTCCGACAAGCGCCACGCCGACGGACGCCTCGTCGAAGGCCAGGTCACCACCAACTGGAAGCAGGCCCTCGCCCAGCTCGCCCTCGCCTACCCCGACCGCATCAACCCCTACCTATGACCCCGCCCCTTACACAGAAGACTTGACAAGCTCCCCGGGCGGGAAGCCGAGCTCGTCGACAAGGTCGCGTAGCCTGCCGATCAGGTGGGACTCGCCCACGATCGAGCCGCCGCTGGTGGGGAAGAGGTCGGTCACGGGGTGCCCGTAGCGGGGGAGCCCGTTGCGGATCCAGTCCTGGATCATCTCCACCGACCAGGGCCAGACGGTCAGGACCGAGCGGGGCTTCTTCGCCGAGCCGCGGTGCGACTTCCCCCAGCGCACGCGCAGCACGCCGTGGTCGCCGAGGTAGGGCGCACGCGCGTTGCGGGAGAAGTCCACGACCTGCAGGTGGCGCAGCTCGTTGGCGCGCAGGCCCCAGCCGTAGGCCGTCTTGAACGCGATCGCGTCCCGCCACGCTGCCAGGGCGCCCTTGCGGCCTGAGTCCAGGATCCGCTCGACCTCCAGGTCGGCCAGGTCGAAGAGGTCCTGCAGCTCCCGCTGGGTGAAGGGCCGCTTGGCCGGGCGCGCCTCGGAGGGCTGGGCGTGGGTGACGCGGTTCAGCTCGGTGACGATCTGGGCGAAGACCTGCCCGAACAGCTTCGCGCTCTGCTCGCACCAGTCGTAGTGCGGGTCGCAGGCGTACTCGCAGAAGAGCTTGATGTGGCCCTGGTACGAGCGAACGGTCCCGTGGGAGAGGTTCCGAACAGCCCTGGCGTGGGAGAAGAAGTCGTCGGCGTCCCCGAGGGTCCATTCCCACGGATAGCGGCCGGAGAAGTCCACCAGGCTCATCACCACGCTCCGACGGGTCCGGATCGTCGCCGACGCGAAGTCCTTCGCCCGCTGCTGACGGCCCCAGCCGTCCAGGACCATGCCGAGGAACGCATCCGGGTCTGGCGCCTGCCCGCCGAACGGGGCGAAAAGCACATTCTTATCCTGGGCCATCGACCGTCCTCAGCACTCGAAACGTGATTGCGATACTCGCACACAGATTGCGAGAACCGCAATGCACCACACCGAATCCGCACGTCAGAAGCCGAATCAGCCCAGATTTCTTGGGCTGGCCGACACCCACGGGCACCACAGGGCCGAGGCGCTGCCGTACAGAGAAAGTGCAGGTCAGAAGCCAGTTGAAGGTAGGCAGAGGATCGTTACCCGAAACCTCACGATGTGCGAAGAAGGCACACGGAGTCTTTTCTACTGGCACCCCTGCGTATCAGGTTTGGGCGTAATCAACACACATGACAGGGGCTCGCCTTGAGCCTGAACTTCAGGACGCTGCCAGCCGTGAGCGTTTCCGGACGGCGACGAGTCCGACTATCAGAAGCGATACCCCGGCCGCCAGGACCGGCAGCGAAAAGATGGCGAGAACGGTCGGGAGCCCATTCGGTCCGATGAAGTCGAAAGGGTCGTGCTCATCGGGGTGAAGGATCCACTCTGCGGTTGGTCCCAGTTCCGAAGGGTCATTCGAAAGGGCAAAGGCCTGGAACGTCTCGCCGGCCGAATAGGTCTGGTCGCAGGACGTGGGAGTAGAACTGCTCTGTTCTTTGCCATGCCAATCGAAGGCCACGCGCAGACTCTAGGCTATTCCGGCACCCGTCGGGCGTGAGGCGATTCAGCGCGGTGCCGGTCACGGGCACCGCCGTTCCCTGCGGCTGCATTGAGGAGGCTGTCAAGCCTGCCCGCCCAAAGCACCGAGGCAGGGTCAGGATCGCACCCCAGAGGATCAGGCGGGCTCCTGGCCAAGTACCGAGCCGGGATGGATGGTAGGAAGGCGTTCGACTCATACCTTAGCCACCACGATATGACCGCATTCGAAAGGGGATAGTGCAGGGGCGGAAGATCTTGGTTCCCCCCTCTGGCGCCCGACCTCGCTGTCGGGGAGCAGATGTTGTCGCCGACCGGATTGCTGCTCGCTTTGCCCATGCGTCCCCCTCCGCGTTCGTTGAGACCGGAGACTACCTCCTTCTAGGGCCGAGTGACAGGCCGCTTGAGATCCGCGTATCGAGCCCAGTTCTCTCCGGCTGCGTTGGCGTGGAGGAAGGCGACTTGGTAGCTGTAGCCGAGGGCGTCGGCGACCACGGACGGGGGCATCTGGGTGACGAGGTCGTCCAGTGCCCGGTTCCGGGCTCCCTGCAGGTCGATGCCGAGGGAGCGGAGCCTGTCCATGATGGTGTTCGGGTGCAGGTGGTGGCCGGCGCGCGCTCCGGGGAAGAGCCAAGGGCTCTCGGTGACACCGGTCCTCAGGTTGGGCCTGTGTCAACGGCCAGTTGGTTTTCCCCGTGGACGGCCAGTTGTTTTCCCCGGTGGCGGCCATCTTTCCTCCCCACGTATGGCCAGTTGATTCCCCGGTTCGGGTTTGGACTGTCTGTCGGGTCAGCGGAAGGGCGTCACCCCCTTGCCGGAGGCGGCTTGGGCGAGGCGGTAGGACTCGCCCTTGGTCTCGACCCGGTGGGCGTGGTGCATGAACCTGTCCACCGTCGCGGTCGCGATGGTCTTGGGCATGATCTCGTCGAATCCGGCCGGGGCGAGGTTCGAGCTGACCGCCATCGCCCGGCGCTCGTAGGCGGCGTCCACGAGGCGGTAGAACCCCTCGGCGGCGTCTGGGGAGACCGGGAGCAGGCCTATGTCGTCCACGATGATCAGATCGCTGCGCACGACCCTGGTCAGGGCCCGGGCGATGGAGTCGTCGGCGCGGTGCTTGCGCACCAGGGCGCCGAGATCCTCGATCCCGAACCAGGACACGATCATGCCGGCCTCGACTGCCGCGTGGCCGAGCGCCTCGCAGAAGTGCGACTTCCCAGTCCCCGACGGCCCGTAGATCGCGAGATTCTCCCGCCGGCGGACCCATTCGAGGGACTTGAGTGCTTCCTGGGTCGGGCGCGGGATCGGGGAGAGCTCCTCGTCCCAGTCGCCGAAGGTCTTCCCTGCCGGGAAGCCGGCGGATTTGCGGCGGGTGATCAGGTTGGCGCGGTCGCGGCCGGCGACTTCCTCCGCGAGCAGGACCCGCACGAGCTCGGCCGGGTCCCAGCGCTGGCCTTCGCGGTGGGGATCAGGTCCGTGAGCGCCTTGCGCATGTGGGGCAGCTTCAGCCGGCGGGTCAGCTCCAGGGCCTCGGCCAGCGGGTCGCCGTGGGCGCGGGCGACCACGGTCTGCCATCGTTGTGATCGTCACCGGTCCTCCTCCTCGCCCGTCATGTCGGCGGCGGCGGGCTCTGAGCCATCGAGGCGGCCCCAGCCGCCCGTGCCCGGCTGGAGGGAATGGGCCTCGGAGGCCCGGGAGGGCTCCACGTGGGCGAGCCCGGCCTGGTAGCCCAGGATCGAGACCAGGTCCCTGTCGGCGAACCTGCCCGTCGTCGCGGCCGTGCCCAGGGCCCGGTCGACCTGGTCGGTGCCGTAGAGCTTGGCGAACGCAACGGCCTCGGCCATCTTCGCGCGGATCCGCCTGGCTCCCGCGGCGGCGGCCTCGACCAGCCACGCCTTGGCACCCGCGCCGAGCATCAGGAACGCTGCCTCCTCCGGGGTGGTCGCCCTGGGCTGGCGGTCCGCGGCCTCATCCGCCCGGGGCGGGTAGTGCGCGTCGTCCAGGACTGGGGTCCCGGGACGCCCGGTCGCATGCCGGCCACCTCGCGGGCCTCCCCGCGCTCGGCCACGGAAGTGACGATGACCTCCTCGCCCGCCTCGCGCAACCCAGACCCTGGTGTTGGGCCAGCTCGTGCGGGACGAGTACCGGACCCGTTCATCGACACGGTCGCGTCCCAGTTCACCCGGCGGGTGGTCCCGAACACCACCGTGAACGGCGCCTTCGGAAGCAGATGCAGCCGCTCCCGCTCCGCAGCGAGCATCGCCGCCGGCGCCTGCCGTGTCTCCCGGTGCGGGCGGGCGTTGACCTCGTCGCAGAAATCGTGGCACGCCTTCTCCAACTGCCCGAAGGTGCGGTACTCCTCGAGCAGGTTCGCCGCCGTGGGCACCAGATCCGCCTTCGAGATCCGCACCGTGGACTCCGAGCCGCCCTTGGACTGCGGGTCGGCGGGAACGCAGGTGCGCACGGTCATCCCGTAGTGGCGGCCCATCTCCACGATCTGCGGGTTGCGCACCGCGACCCTGGCGATGTGGTCGGCGGTCACGGTGCGCTCGTTGTCGGTCAGCGCGAACGCCGGGACCCCCGCCCATCCTGCGCAGCGTGGCATCCATGCACGCCACGACCGTCGGCAGGCTCTTGTCCCAGATCGGGATCACGACGCGGAACCGCGACCACGCCAGCCACGCGCACCACAGCAGCGTCGCCCGGCCCCCCGATCCTCGGCCCCCATCCGTAGTCCCACTGCAGCCACAGCCCAGGCTCGACGATCCAGGGGCGGAACACGCGCCGCCGCCCCGCCGCGAACTGCGCCTTGGCCTCCGCGACCGTGCGCCTCGTGGTCCTCTCCGCGCCGGTGAACCCCATCGCGACCAGCCGCTCATGGACCACATCCGCCCGGACCCGGCCTCCCGAGCGCTCGACGAGTTCTTCGATCTTCGGCAGGAACCCGTCGATCGGCCTGGCCCGCTGCCCCTTCTCGCGATCCGGCCCTCCGGCAGCCCGCAGCTTCACATACCTGGCCACCGTGTGATGGTCACACCCCGCGAGCTCCGCTGCGGCACGGTAGCTGCCGGTGAGGTCATACGCCTCAAGAATCTCCATGATCTCCTCGTTGCTCTTCATCCGCGATCATCACCACGACCGGCGGAAGGAATCCCGCACCCGGGGAGAACAACTGGCCGTGGACGGGGAGAAAGAACTGGCCGTCAGCGGGGAACTATCTGGCCGCCAATGGGGAGAATCTCATGGCCGCTGACAGGCCTGCACTCGAGGTGATCGAGGAGCAGGTCGCCGAACGGTGCCGGGACGGGGACGGGGCGGACTCCGAAGGTGATGTAGGTCTGGCCCGTCGCGGGATCGACGGTGATCGCGTCGGCGCGCAGCGCTGCGACGCGGACGAGGGGCTGGGCATAGAGCAGCAGGAGGATGCCTGCGACGCGGTAGGGGCGGGATTCGCTGGTTCCCGTGAGGAGCTCACGGAGCCAGGCGAGCCGCCGGTCCTGGGCGAGGGTCGGCCGTGATTGGGCCGTGTAGTAACCGATGTCGACGCTGGTGTTGAGCCGGGTCTTGCGGGCGAAGACGAAGAAGGTGCGGATCAGCTTGCGGGTGGTGGGGCCGCTGGCTCTCCACTCGTCCGCGTCCTGCTGGGTGCAGCTCGCGGCGTTGCGGTGGTGGGTCTCCCAGAGCCATTGGAGGAATTTGGCGGTCTCGGTGATCTCCTGCTTGGCGGAGTGGACCGGTCCTCTGGCCGGGCTCTCCGGGGTGGCGGTGGACCGGATGCGCCTGAGGTGGTGCCATCTGGCGAAGTGCTCCACTGGTCTGGCGACTTCGGTGCCAGGGGGCGGAGCTTGTCCTCGATCCAGGCCTCGAACCGGGCAAGGTACGGGTCCTGGTAGGGGAGCAGGCCATGGTGGACTAGGAGGGCGCGGAGGTGGTCGACGGCGCGCGCCGCGGTCGGGATGTGGGTGTCGAGGCCTCCGTGGGTCAGGGACGTGGTCCCCGCCGCGAGCGAGGCCAGGAGAGTCTGGACCTTGGGGGAGCGCTTCCAGGTGATGATGCTCTCCGGGCGCTCGGCCTGGCAGAGGACGTCGACGAGCCGTCCCATCGCCGCGGGATCCGCCGGTTCGGCGAGGAGCAGGGCGGTGAGGTCGTCTCGGAGGGAGCAGCGGGCGCAGGTGCCGTGCCGGTAGGGCTCGGCCTCGGTCCCGCAGCGGGTGCAGTGGAAGTCGTGGGGGATGCCAGCGCAATGGGCGCAGCGGGGCCCGTCCTCGAGGTGGGGCGGGCCGGGGAGGAGGCGGTGCTGGCCGCAGCCGGGGCAGGTTCCGTGGGTCCGGGTGGCGGTGGTGAAGCAGGGGCCGCAGACCTTCCCCTCCGGCCACCACACCCTGGCCCTGCCGGCGTTGCGGCCGCAGCGAGCACAGAGAGTAGTGCCGGTGGTGCGGGGCCGTCCGCGGGTGGTCGTGCGCGGGTTCAGGCCTGCCGGCTCAGTGGTCATCGTCGATGATGCGGGCGCGGCGTGGGCGGGCGGCGCGGTTGAGGTCGACGACGTTGGGGGATGAGGCGGTTCCGGTCCTTCGGGCCTTCACGTCCGCTGCGGTGACGGTGATGAGGTCCTCGGGGCCGCAGGAGAAGATGTCGCAGATCGCGGCGATCAGCTGCAGGGCGACACGTTCGGGCTTCTGGTTCACGAGCCGGTAGACCTGGGGGCGGGAGAGGACGATCCCGCGCTCGGCGAGCAGCGGGATGAGGTCGGTGGTGTTGTGCAGACCGCGGGCGGCCATCAGCTCCGCGAGCCGCCACCGGTACTCGACCTGCCGCTTCACCACTCGCCCTCCGGATGCCCGAGGGCCTCGTCCAGGGTCCGCTCGAGCCCTTCCCGTAGGGTCTTCGTGCGGAAGTCGTCGCTGACGAACTGGTAGATGCCGGTGGTGGAGGCGTGCTCGTGCCCCATCTGAAACTGCACGAACCTAGGATCCCATCCATCCTCCAGAAGATGGGTCGCATAAGACCTCCGCAGCGAGTGCAGGTCCAGCCCGTCTGCCGGGATTCCGAGCTCGGCGACGTAGCGGCGCAGCCGCCGCAGGAGGGTGGATTCGCTGATCAGCCCTCCGCGTTCGCTGGGGAACAGGTCGAGGGTGTCGAGGGTGCCGCGGCCGTTGGCCAGCCAGTCCTCGAAGATGCCGGGGGTCCAGTCGAAGACGGTCAGGACGCTGCGGGGCTTGGGAGGGGAGGCCCGCCGGGACTTGCCGAAGCGGACCTTGCACACCCCGAACTTCCCGAACCGGCGGGCGTGCGGATTGGTGGCGAAGTCGACCACCTGAAGGTGCCGGACCTCGTTGAACCGCAGCCCGTAGGAGTAGGCGGCCTTGAGCATGACCGCGTCGCGGTAGGCTGCCTGCCAGCCCTTGTTCCCGGAGGCGGCGGCGCGCTCGACCTCGTCGTCCGCGTGGTCGAAGAGCAGCTGCAGCTCCCGACGGGTGAACGGGCGCTTCGCGGGCCGGCCCTCGAACTCCTGAACATGGGCGGCGGTGTTCCACTCGAAGAACACCTGGGCAGGGTGGGTGCCGAAGAGCTTCTCGCAGTGCCGGTCCCAGCCGTAGTCCGGGTTGGCGACGTACGAGGTGAAGGCCCTCAGGGCGGACTGCTGGGCCCGGACCGAGGAGTGGGCGAGGTGCTTGATCGAGCGCAGGTCGCCGAAGTACTCCTCGACGTGGGCCGGCGTCCAGTTCCACGGGAACTCGTTCATGTGCTCGACGAAACGGCTCACGTAGCGGATCCGCTGGGCGATCGTGTCGAACTGGAGGTTGCGCGAGAGCTGCTGGTTGCGCCACCCGTCCAGCATCTCCTTGAAGGTGTGCTGCTCGGGATGCAGCAGCGGGACCGAGCCCGCCACAGACAGCACCCGACCCGACCGGTCCACACCCAATTCCTGCCTCCAGACGCCGCTCAACAAACGAATCAATGATTCATCAGACGCAACATCAGGGCAAATCCCCACGTCAGAGGCCGGTTCTCTGGACAAGCAAGCTCCCGGCCAGTCCTCGTGCGGAAGCCGAGCCCGGCCTGAAATCAGGGCCGGGATCAGCCCCAGATCCGCACAACTCCGGGCACCAGGGGCCGTCCCGCGTCAGTGCTGGGCGAGGAGGCAGTGTGATTCATCAGATGAGATACGCAGAGTACTGCTTGACATAATATCCGTTATCGGCCTTCGGCCTAGGCTCTCGCTAAACGTGAGAATCGTGCATCTTGTTGAGCATTGTGGCCGCTCTGATGGGCGAGGCCGCCTCTAGGATTTGGCCGCACGACAGCCTCAATGAAATGGTCCGGCAGCCCGTTGTCAATGATGAGCCGAGGCCGCGGCCCGAGCATCTTTGCGGAGGCGAGCGTAGTTCGCCTCGTTGGCAAGGTCTTTGCGTCGATTTCCGTCATCTTCGCTCAGCCACGCCTGAAAATCCGTTCCCGCCCGTTCAATCGCGTCAACCGTCCTCTCGTCTTCTGGCAACGTTGCCTCGATCCACAGTTCCTGCATCTCCGCTTCGGCGAGGACGGGGGCCGACATTTCACGGAAGTCGCCGAGGGGCAGGCTGAGTCTCGTGTTGTGGAAGACGAGGCGCTGTTGGAGCACATGGATGCCGGGATGGGACAGGGAGGCGATCCGTCGCTGAATCGTGAGTTCCGCTGCTGCGACTGCAGTGAGATCGACGAACCTCGTGGCGTACCAGATTCCGTCTTCGTGCAAATCCGGCAGCGGCATGACTCGTCCATGCCCGTTCCAGTCTGGCACCTTCTGGTAGGAGGTGATCGGTGCGACCTGTATCCGCTCATTTAGTACCGGACCCCGTCTCATTGAACACGGGTGAGTAACTATCTGAACCTCGAAGGGCTCGTCTCCGAATCCGGCCAAGAGGACACCCTCGAAGATGTCACCTTGAAGGATGGGGCGACAGTACGAGACCTGTCCTCGCTCTTCATAGAGGTCATCCGGCTCGATCGAGTCCATGCTCTGCGGTCACTCAACCTCTCCGACGGAGCGATCGCTGCCCCTCAACATCAAGGAACACCTCAAAGTCACTGCGCTCCTCGCGCCAGCCAGGCATCGCAGTATCAAGCACCTGCTCCGCGTCTTGGCGTTGCTCAACAAGTTCAAGCAATGCGTCAGGGTGCCCCTTGATGTAGAGGTCAATCGGACGGATGTGGTACCCGGGCGGCAGCGGCAGTGACATCTCCATCCACTGGGCGGGCTCTGCCACGCCCTTTTCCTCAAGCAGGTCCAGCAGTGCCGCGATGCGGGCCAGTCTTTCGCGGCTGTCCCCAGTGGCGGTCCCACCCTTACGCCACTTGCGGACAGCGGAAACGCTTACTCCAGCGGCGCTGGCGATATCTGTCCACCCCATTCCGCGTGAGAAGGCAAGTTCATCGAGAAGCGCGGGAACGTCGAGTGCGGTCGCTTTCTTGTAGGAACGATCGTCCAGGTCAAGGTTTCGCGTCTGTTCGTGAAGCGACCTCATATCGCTGTGCAGAAGGTCGACGTCCGTACGAAGCCAATCAGCACTGATCGACCGGGCAGAGGTTGAATCCACCTCGCCGTAATTCCGGATGCTCCCCGACTGTCCAGTGGCCATCGATGCCTGCACTTTTGTGAGTGTCATCGTCGGCTCCTTTCTCGAAATAGGTCGCGGGCCTTGTCGGTGATGACGTTCTGGAACGTTGCGCCGGCTGGCCCGTGAACTGCATCTAGTGTCCGTGCTACCACATTGACGTCGAGAAGCGTCGCCGCTTGCATGGTGAAGTCCTCGTACCCGTCGAAGTCCAGCACGAACAGAGGCAACTCTTGGCTGAATGGACGGCGGATCAGGTCAGAGGAGACAACGACAGCGCCGCTCTGGAGGGCGGCGAACCGAAAGTTCAGACCGCGCCTATTCGTGAGGTCGTAGGAGATGAACCCTTCAGCTCGCACTATCGGCGCATCTGAGGGTCCAAGACGCAACTGATCCACAAGACGGTTATCGATCCATTCTCCCCACTCACGCGCATCGATTGTGGGCGCAGAAGGAACGCGAATCTCGTCGAGGTATCTGAGACCAATTCTCTGTATCGCCGGGGTGACTCGGGATTCAACAAGCGCTGATGTGCAAGCGAGCACGGCCTCACGAAAAGAGCCAAAATCTGTGTAGTCAGTGGTCTCGAATGCTAGGCGGTCTGGAAAGAGGGTCATGGCCGATGTGCTCGCCACATTCTTCATCGTTCTGCCCGAGACGAATTGAACTTGGGGCTGTTGCCCGGGCACTACGACCTGCACGTTCAGGGCCTGCTGGTGTTGAACCTGGATTGGAAGCAGATGCTCCAGGGCAACAGCGATCCCGTCCAACGTCTCCTGCTGACGCAGTCGAGGGGCATCCGTGAACCGGATCTCTGCCGCTACCAGAGCCAGAGGCGAGTTAGGGAAGACTTCGCGCTGTGGGTACATAGTCCGTTAACCTATCGTTCCGACACTTAGAATGGTACCTCCACCTGCACTAAAACTGACACCAAATCTAGCATCGCTTCCTAGGCCCCTATGTGCCACGCATGGTAAGCAGAGAGCACCAATCGCGGCGACCTAAGGCCGACCTCCTGAGAGCTTGGTCGGCCGTTCGAGGGCCGATAGGAACCGATAGGTCGGCTAGAAGGCGAGTCTCCCGAATCGGCTTCGGTGCCACGGCCGGGCTGGCCTTCAGACCAGCTGGTACATCCAGTCGCCGTCGGCTTTTTCGAACCCTGCAGCTGACCAGTAGCGAGCGAGGGAGCGCTTGGCCGAGCGGTGCAGCAGGCTGCCCTCCTCGGCGGCGTCGTCGCCGGGCAGGGGCGCGGCCTCGAGGACGACGAGCCCCACGTACCGGCCGACGCCGTCGAGGATGCCCTCCAGGACCGCCTTGCCCAGCCCGCGGCCGCGGTGGGCCCTGTCGAGCTCGATATAAGACACGTACAGGAGGTCTCGGCCCCAGGATTCGGCGAGGGCCTCGAGGAGGTCCGGGCGGATAATCTGGAGCATCTCGCCGACGTCGGCGAGGTCCTGGCTGTGGGCGTCGAGGGTGAGGAAGAGGTCTCGCTGGCCGGCGGCGTCCGGGATCACGTAGGCCTCCGCGTCGCCGACCGTCACCTCGTCGACCTCGTCGAAGTCCTCGTCGAGCTGCCTGCCTGTGATCTTCACCCGCCAGTGATGCGCGTATTCCTCCGGGATGTCCCGCAGCGCCTCGGGTCCCAGACGGCGCATGGAGAACTCGAATACCAGGTCTTTGGGTTCCAGCAGCCCCACGGGCGCGTCCTCTCCACGGCGGTTGTATCCCGATTCTAGCCAGCAGGTGCGCACGCCTTCCGTGGCCATCGGGAACCGAACCCGGCGCGTCCTCCGGGGCCGGGGTTCTGCAAAACGGATGCACGATTCTCGCGTCTAACGAGCGTTCAGAATGAACGCCGATAACCCGCCTTATGTCAAGCAGTACTCTGCGTATCTCATCTGATGAATCACACTGCCTCCTCGCCCAGCACTGACGCGGGACGGCCCCTGGTGCCCGGAGTTGTGCGGATCTGGGGCTGATCCCGGCCCTGATTTCAGGCCGGGCTCGGCTTCCGCACGAGGACTGGCCGGGAGCTTGCTTGTCCAGAGAACCGGCCTCTGACGTGGGGATTTGCCCTGATGTTGCGTCTGATGAATCATTGATTCGTTTGTTGAGCGGCGTCTGGAGGCAGGAATTGGGTGTGGACCGGTCGGGTCGGGTGCTGTCTGTGGCGGGCTCGGTCCCGCTGCTGCATCCCGAGCAGCACACCTTCAAGGAGATGCTGGACGGGTGGCGCAACCAGCAGCTCTCGCGCAACCTCCAGTTCGACACGATCGCCCAGCGGATCCGCTACGTGAGCCGTTTCGTCGAGCACATGAACGAGTTCCCGTGGAACTGGACGCCGGCCCACGTCGAGGAGTACTTCGGCGACCTGCGCTCGATCAAGCACCTCGCCCACTCCTCGGTCCGGGCCCAGCAGTCCGCCCTGAGGGCCTTCACCTCGTACGTCGCCAACCCGGACTACGGCTGGGACCGGCACTGCGAGAAGCTCTTCGGCACCCACCCTGCCCAGGTGTTCTTCGAGTGGAACACCGCCGCCCATGTTCAGGAGTTCGAGGGCCGGCCCGCGAAGCGCCCGTTCACCCGTCGGGAGCTGCAGCTGCTCTTCGACCACGCGGACGACGAGGTCGAGCGCGCCGCCGCCTCCGGGAACAAGGGCTGGCAGGCAGCCTACCGCGACGCGGTCATGCTCAAGGCCGCCTACTCCTACGGGCTGCGGTTCAACGAGGTCCGGCACCTTCAGGTGGTCGACTTCGCCACCAATCCGCACGCCCGCCGGTTCGGGAAGTTCGGGGTGTGCAAGGTCCGCTTCGGCAAGTCCCGGCGGGCCTCCCCTCCCAAGCCCCGCAGCGTCCTGACCGTCTTCGACTGGACCCCCGGCATCTTCGAGGACTGGCTGGCCAACGGCCGCGGCACCCTCGACACCCTCGACCTGTTCCCCAGCGAACGCGGAGGGCTGATCAGCGAATCCACCCTCCTGCGGCGGCTGCGCCGCTACGTCGCCGAGCTCGGAATCCCGGCAGACGGGCTGGACCTGCACTCGCTGCGGAGGTCTTATGCGACCCATCTTCTGGAGGATGGATGGGATCCTAGGTTCGTGCAGTTTCAGATGGGGCACGAGCACGCCTCCACCACCGGCATCTACCAGTTCGTCAGCGACGACTTCCGCACGAAGACCCTACGGGAAGGGCTCGAGCGGACCCTGGACGAGGCCCTCGGGCATCCGGAGGGCGAGTGGTGAAGCGGCAGGTCGAGTACCGGTGGCGGCTCGCGGAGCTGATGGCCGCCCGCGGTCTGCACAACACCACCGACCTCATCCCGCTGCTCGCCGAGCGCGGGATCGTCCTCTCCCGCCCCCAGGTCTACCGGCTCGTGAACCAGAAGCCCGAACGTGTCGCCCTGCAGCTGATCGCCGCGATCTGCGACATCTTCTCCTGCGGCCCCGAGGACCTCATCACCGTCACCGCAGCGGACGTGAAGGCCCGAAGGACCGGAACCGCCTCATCCCCCAACGTCGTCGACCTCAACCGCGCCGCCCGCCCACGCCGCGCCCGCATCATCGACGATGACCACTGAGCCGGCAGGCCTGAACCCGCGCACGACCACCCGCGGACGGCCCCGCACCACCGGCACTACTCTCTGTGCTCGCTGCGGCCGCAACGCCGGCAGGGCCAGGGTGTGGTGGCCGGAGGGGAAGGTCTGCGGCCCCTGCTTCACCACCGCCACCCGGACCCACGGAACCTGCCCCGGCTGCGGCCAGCACCGCCTCCTCCCCGGCCCGCCCCACCTCGAGGACGGGCCCCGCTGCGCCCATTGCGCTGGCATCCCCCACGACTTCCACTGCACCCGCTGCGGGACCGAGGCCGAGCCCTACCGGCACGGCACCTGCGCCCGCTGCTCCCTCCGAGACGACCTCACCGCCCTGCTCCTCGCCGAACCGGCGGATCCCGCGGCGATGGGACGGCTCGTCGACGTCCTCTGCCAGGCCGAGCGCCCGGAGAGCATCATCACCTGGAAGCGCTCCCCCAAGGTCCAGACTCTCCTGGCCTCGCTCGCGGCGGGGACCACGTCCCTGACCCACGGAGGCCTCGACACCCACATCCCGACCGCGGCGCGCGCCGTCGACCACCTCCGCGCCCTCCTAGTCCACCATGGCCTGCTCCCCTACCAGGACCCGTACCTTGCCCGGTTCGAGGCCTGGATCGAGGACAAGCTCCGCCCCCTGGCACCCGAAGTCGCCAGACCAGTGGAGCACTTCGCCAGATGGCACCACCTCAGGCGCATCCGGTCCACCGCCACCCCGGAGAGCCCGGCCAGAGGACCGGTCCACTCCGCCAAGCAGGAGATCACCGAGACCGCCAAATTCCTCCAATGGCTCTGGGAGACCCACCACCGCAACGCCGCGAGCTGCACCCAGCAGGACGCGGACGAGTGGAGAGCCAGCGGCCCCACCACCCGCAAGCTGATCCGCACCTTCTTCGTCTTCGCCCGCAAGACCCGGCTCAACACCAGCGTCGACATCGGTTACTACACGGCCCAATCACGGCCGACCCTCGCCCAGGACCGGCGGCTCGCCTGGCTCCGTGAGCTCCTCACGGGAACCAGCGAATCCCGCCCCTACCGCGTCGCAGGCATCCTCCTGCTGCTCTATGCCCAGCCCCTCGTCCGCGTCGCAGCGCTGCGCGCCGACGCGATCACCGTCGATCCCGCGACGGGCCAGACCTACATCACCTTCGGAGTCCGCCCCGTCCCCGTCCCGGCACCGTTCGGCGACCTGCTCCTCGATCACCTCGAGTGCAGGCCCAACCTGAGGACCGGTGTCACCGAGAGCCCTTGGCTCTTCCCCGGAGCGCGCGCCGGCCACCACCTGCACCCGAACACCATCATGGACAGGCTCCGCTCCCTCGGCATCGACCTGCAGGGAGCCCGGAACCGGGCACTGGACGACCTCGTCACCCAGATGCCCCCGTCCGTGGTCGCCGACGCCCTCGGCTACAGCTACCAAGTCGCCTTCCTCCACGCCAACGCAGCCGGAGAGAACTGGGCTCGATACGCGGATCTCAAGCGGCCTGTCACTCGGCCCTAGAAGGAGGTAGTCTCCGGTCTCAACGAACGCGGAGGGGGACGCATGGGCAAAGCGAGCAGCAATCCGGTCGGCGACAACATCTGCTCCCCGACAGCGAGGTCGGGCGCCAGAGGGGGGAACCAAGATCTTCCGCCCCTGCACTATCCCCTTTCGAATGCGGTCATATCGTGGTGGCAAGGATGAGTCGAACGCCTTCCTACCATCCATCCCCGGCTCGTACTTGGCCAGGAGCCCGCCTGATCCTCTGGGGTGCGATCCTGACCCTGCTCGGTGCTTTGGGCGGGGCAGGCTTGACAGCCTCCTCAATGCAGCCGCAGGGAACGGCGGTGCCCGTGACCGTCACCGCGCTGAATCGCCTCACGCCCGACGGGTGCCGGAATAGCCAGAGTCTGCGCGTGGCCTTCGATTGGCATGGGCAAAGAACAGAGCAGTTCTACTCCACGTCCTGCGACCAGACCTATTCGGCCGGCGAGACGTTCCAGGCCTTTGCCCTTTCGAATGACCCTTCGGAACTGGGACCAACCGCAGAGTGGATCCTTCACCCCGATGAGCACGACCCTTTCGACTTCATCGGACCGAATGGGCTCCCGACCGTTCTCGCCATCTTTTCGCTGCCGGTCCTGGCGGCCGGGGTATCGCTTCTGATAGTCGGACTCGTCGCCGTCCGGAAACGCTCACGGCTGGCAGCGTCCTGAAGTTCAGGCTCAAGGCGAGCCCCTGTCATGTGTGTTGATTACGCCCAAACCTGATACGCAGGGGTGCCAGTAGAAAAGACTCCGTGTGCCTTCTTCGCACATCGTGAGGTTTCGGGTAACGATCCTCTGCCTACCTTCAACTGGCTTCTGACCTGCACTTTCTCTGTACGGCAGCGCCTCGGCCCTGTGGTGCCCGTGGGTGTCGGCCAGCCCAAGAAATCTGGGCTGATTCGGCTTCTGACGTGCGGATTCGGTGTGGTGCATTGCGGTTCTCGCAATCTGTGTGCGAGTATCGCAATCACGTTTCGAGTGCTGAGGACGGTCGATGGCCCAGGATAAGAATGTGCTTTTCGCCCCGTTCGGCGGGCAGGCGCCAGACCCGGATGCGTTCCTCGGCATGGTCCTGGACGGCTGGGGCCGTCAGCAGCGGGCGAAGGACTTCGCGTCGGCGACGATCCGGACCCGTCGGAGCGTGGTGATGAGCCTGGTGGACTTCTCCGGCCGCTATCCGTGGGAATGGACCCTCGGGGACGCCGACGACTTCTTCTCCCACGCCAGGGCTGTTCGGAACCTCTCCCACGGGACCGTTCGCTCGTACCAGGGCCACATCAAGCTCTTCTGCGAGTACGCCTGCGACCCGCACTACGACTGGTGCGAGCAGAGCGCGAAGCTGTTCGGGCAGGTCTTCGCCCAGATCGTCACCGAGCTGAACCGCGTCACCCACGCCCAGCCCTCCGAGGCGCGCCCGGCCAAGCGGCCCTTCACCCAGCGGGAGCTGCAGGACCTCTTCGACCTGGCCGACCTGGAGGTCGAGCGGATCCTGGACTCAGGCCGCAAGGGCGCCCTGGCAGCGTGGCGGGACGCGATCGCGTTCAAGACGGCCTACGGCTGGGGCCTGCGCGCCAACGAGCTGCGCCACCTGCAGGTCGTGGACTTCTCCCGCAACGCGCGTGCGCCCTACCTCGGCGACCACGGCGTGCTGCGCGTGCGCTGGGGGAAGTCGCACCGCGGCTCGGCGAAGAAGCCCCGCTCGGTCCTGACCGTCTGGCCCTGGTCGGTGGAGATGATCCAGGACTGGATCCGCAACGGGCTCCCCCGCTACGGGCACCCCGTGACCGACCTCTTCCCCACCAGCGGCGGCTCGATCGTGGGCGAGTCCCACCTGATCGGCAGGCTACGCGACCTTGTCGACGAGCTCGGCTTCCCGCCCGGGCTCGACCTGCACTCCTTCCGCCGCTCCTACGCCACCCACCTGATCACCGGAGAGGGCTTCGACGTCGCCTTCGTCCAGCTCCAGCTCGGCCACGAGCACGCCGCGACGACCTCGGGCTACACCATGCCCTCCCCCGACTACCAGCGCCTCGCCCTCGAACGGGCCCACGAACGCACCATCCAGGCAGCCCTCGGACTGCAGGCACAGAGGAGGAACCCATGAGCCGACGCGAGATCACCTACACCTGGCGCGTCCGCGAGATCATGGCACGCCGCGGCGTCCACACAGCCAAGGACCTCGCCGAGCTCCTGCACGAGCGCGGCATCACCCTCACCGCCAACGCCGTCTGGCGCATCGTCACCCAGGAGCCCGAGCGGATCTCCTTCAAAGTCCTCGTCGCCCTCTGCGACGCGCTCGACGTCACCCCCAACGACCTGATCGCCTACACCGCCACCGACGCCAGGACGGTGCGACAGCGCCGCAAGGCATCCGGGGACGACATCCCCGACCTGCGCCAGTACAGGCCTGTCCGGGCACGGATCGTCGAAGACGATGAGTGACCCCGGCCGCCCGGCAACCGGAGGCAACGGATCGGCGCGCCCGCCCACACTCGAGAACTTCGCACCGCAGAACAAGCGAGGCCGGCCCCGCTCGGCAGGCAGCCACCTGTGCGACCGGTGCCAGCAGCATGTCGCCAAGATCCGGGTCCGCTGGCCGGACGGGGCAGTCTGCGGAGCCTGCTTCACCCAGGCCACCCACACCTACGGCACCTGCCCGGACTGCCGCGAGGACAGGATGCTCCCCGGCCGCTCCCCCGCCACCGGCGAGCCGATCTGCCGCGACTGCGCCGGCATCGCCACCGACCTCTCATGCACCCGCTGCGAACGCGAAGCAGAGAGATTCCGTGCCGGCCTGTGCGTCAGGTGCGCCCTCGCCGACGACCTCACTGCCGTGCTCAAACCCGGCGAAGACCTACGACTCCACCGCCTCATAAGCCTGCTCACCGAGACAGGGCGACCCGAGAGCATCTACACCTACATGCGCCCAGGCACCAAGGCCCGGCAACTCCTCGAGTCCATCGGGAACCGCACCCTCGCACTCACCCACGAGGCCTTCGACGCACTCCCCCGCTCCGCCGCCGCAGAGCACCTGCGCGCCCTGCTTGTCCACCACCGCATGATGACCGCCCGCGGGAACGAGAACCTCGCACGCTTCGAACAATGGATCGCCGCCAGAATCGACGCCCTGCCCGATGACGGGACCAGCCGGCTCATCGAGCGCTTCGCCACCTGGCACCACCTCAAACGAGTCCGCGCCAGGGCAGCAGACCCCGAGACCAACCTCGAGACCGTCACCCACGCCGCCAAACAGGACATCACCGAAGCCGGGAAGTTCCTCCTCTGGCTCCGGCAGCACCACAACGCCGGAGCAGACGACCTCCAGCAGTCCCACGTCGACGACTACCTCAGCAGCGGCCCCAGCACCCGCAAGGCCGTCCGGAACTTCGTCCGCTGGCTCAACAGGCAACAGAGTGGCCGCCCCTCCGGGCTCGACGCCCCGTTCCGCAGCGCCCAGAGCATCCCGATGATCACCCAAACCCAGCGGAGAGAGCTCGTCCGGAACTGCCTCGAGCACCACCACGTGGTCAGATCCACGCGCCTCGCTGGGCTGATCCTCCTGCTCTGGGCACACCCGCTGAACAAGATCGTCATGCTCCGCCGAGATCACCTCACGACCACCCCGGAAGGCATGCTCATCAAGCTCGGCATGACCCCGGCGGCCGTACCCGCGGCACTCACCGAGATGTTCTGGCAACAATCGCAGAACCCCGGGAACCGCAACACCGCCAACACCGGCACCGACTGGCTCTTCCCAGGCACCCGCGCAGGCCGGCACCTCCACCCGGGCACCCTCGCAGAACGCCTCAGAGTCCTCGGCATCGACGCCCAACGAGCACGCAACGCCACGCTCCGCGACCTCACCCAAGAAGTCGACGCCCGCACCCTGATGGACCTGCTCGGCTACAGCCCCGGAATCATCGCCCAGCACGCTGCCCGCGCCGCGGTGCCGATGTCCGACTACGTCGCGCTGAAGAACTCCGGCCGCTAGATCACGGCGCAATCGCCGCACCACCGAGGATCTCCAACCCCGAGCTTCCTGGGCGCATGGCTGCCCGTCTGCCTCTGAGGGGACCACCAAAGGAGTCAAGATAAGCGAGGAAACGGATAACGCGTTTTCCCATCAGAAAAGACTCCGTGCGACGTGGAGATCCGCAAGGTCATCTGCACGACGAATTCGATTGAGTCGATCAATGCCCGGTACCGGCGGGCAGTGCGGGCACGGGGCCATTTCCCCACCGAGGCCGCGGCCCTGAAATGCCTCTACCTCGTCACCCGCTCGCTTGACCCCACCGGCGGTGGGCGGGCACGCTGGGTGGCCAGGTGGAAAGCCCCGCTGAACGCGTTCGCGATCACCTTCGACGGACGCCTCGAACGGCCCGACGACTAGAAGAACGCCGGACTCAAACACCGTTCGTCAGACACTCCCCCCGTTAGTGCGGGTGGGACCTGAATACGTGAGAAACGGGCCATGACCCGATCTTGGATGTTGGATGTGAAGGCGCCGTTCGGCGCTTATGCCGACGACGACGAACACGAACGTGCTGACGGGGGCGTGGAATTTGGGACGACCCTCAGCGGTGGCCCTTCGCGTTGGCTGACTGGCGATGGTCCTCTTCGCGTACCAGGGGCATGGGGAGCAGAACTGAGAAAAGTGGCGTTAGCCTGTGTGCCCCTGTCGGGGTGTCACCGGAGGTGAGGAATTACGTGGCGGACGACAGCCGGGGCACCCGTTCCGAGTTGAGAATGGTCCTGCGGCCGCCCGATGAGGCCGTTTTCCCCATGGTCCGTCGAGGCCGTGCGTTAGCCGGGTGGGGAGCCACGGTGTGAGCCTTTCAGTGCTGCCAGGGCCGGGTGACGGTGGTCGGTGTGCGTGAAGGCATGCCAAGAGCCCCTGACGAGAGACGGGACACCTCGATAGCATCCGATTGGAGCAAGTAGCGATGGATCGTGTGTCATGAGGGTTGGAGCACTTGTGGGGCTGGGGCTCATCATTGTGGTGGTGCTGGGCCTGATCGTCATGAACTTCGTAGTGCGGCGTCAGGGCTACTCCATCCCGGGTCGCACGGCCGTTCGCTGCAGCAAGGGCCACCTCTTCAGCACCACGTGGGTCGAAGGCGCCTCCTTGCAGGCTGTCCGCCTCGGGCCTTTCACTCGTTTTCAGTACTGTCCTGTGGGCAGGCACTGGGCAATAGTGCATCCTGTCAAAGCGGACGACCTTTCCGACGACGAACGGCGGGCTGTCGACGGAGGCTCGGGGTAGGCAGCTGAACGAGAGAACGTGCTCACTTTGAGGCCGGAAGCGTGCTCACCGATCCCACCGGGCACCGTCCTTCCGCTCTACGGCAGATAGTTTCCAGAGTCGCCGGTGCGCGCGACCGACATCGCGGCAGGACGGCCCACCAGTTCCGGCAGGTAGTGTGCGGCTATCTGCCGCAACTCCTTAGCGCCACTTTTTTCGCGAGCACCGACCCGGCGCTCGGTCCTTCACGACGAGTTCGGGCTCGACGCGGCCTGGCTGATCGCGCGCACCGGGGACCTCGTTGCACTCTGAGCCGGTCCCATGGGGCGTGGCCGAGGAGTCCCGTCGCCATCTTCGGGCCGTCGACGACTGTGCCGCGAGGGGCTTGGGCCGGAAGCCTGACGTGGCCCGCGACCTCTGCTGCGGTGCAGGCGGCGCCCGTCGGGTATCTCCGTATGGTTGGCGGCCGCTGCTGGCTGGCCACTGTGTTGGGTGGATGCGTTTCCCCGGCCCGGGCGGTGGAAACGCCCTGGGCAGGGAGGGCTACTGGGTCCCGGCCGTGATGTCGAACGTCCCTTGGGCTCCGTGTTCGGCGTCGACCATGTAGTGGGTCACGAAAGGATAGTGACCAGCCTCCGGGAAGGTGAGGTCCACGTAGCCGCCTTGGCCCGGCGCGAGGTCCATGGCCTGAGATGCGCCGGTCCCGGGCGCGAGCCGGAATGTCCCCTCGGCCCAGACCGCGGTGAACTGCCCGCCCACCACGTGGAATGACGTCGGCCGGTCGGGCCCTGCGTCGAGCACCCAGATGCGGACTGGCTCGCCGGCCTTCGCCTTGAGCGGCGCCTGCTGGTACTGGTCCGCGTAGCCGTTGAAGACCACGGCGTCGGGCTTCTCGGCGGCGATCTTCGCGGGATCGGCCGAACCGGCAGCCATTCCGGGCTGGCCGTCGGTCGGCTGGCCGTAGTAGAGCTCGCTCTGGATGAGGACAAACTGCTCTGCGACGGGCGGGGCATCAGGCGGGTCGATGACGACGGCGCCGAACATCCCGTTGGCGATGTGCAGCGACATGGGCATTGTGCTGCAGTGGTAGAGCCAGATTCCCGGGGCGGTTGCGGTGAAGGTGTACGTGCCGGTCTTCCCCGGCGCAATGGTGCTCATCGGCCCATCGGGGGCGACCGATCCTGCATGGAAGTCGATCGAGTGGCCCATGGGCGCGTGGTTGACGAGGGTGATCTCGAACGTGTCGCCGACGTGGCCGTGGAGGATCGGCCCCGGTGAGGTGCCGTTGTAGGTCCACAGCTCCTGCACCACGCCGGGGGCGACCGCCCGCGCGGTGTCCTGCACGGTGAGGGTGATGCGGTGCACCGTTCCGGGAACGGCGGGTGGGAGCGCGGCGGGATAGGGCGTGAAGGGAGGGGCCGAGGCCGCCGGGGTGGTGCCGGCATCGATGCGGAACGTCATGCCCATCTGCTTGTGCCCCACGACTGAGCACCAGCCGTCGACACTCGCGGTGATGATGCCGGCGTCGAAGTCCGCCGTGGTGCCGGGGGCAACGCGTGGCGATGCCTTGCCGTTGGCGAGGGTGAGGTCATGCGGGGTCGGGTCCAGGTTGTGGAGATGCACCAGGAGGTGCTCGCCCGCGGGAACCGTGACGGACGCGGGGCTGAAGTGCATCCCGGTCATCGTAACAGTGACGGTCGTGGTGTGGCCTGTGGGCGTGACCGACGCCGTGCTCGCCGCGGAGCCGCTCCCCTGAGCCAGTATGAGAGCGGAGGGGTCGAAGGCGGCGCCGACCACCACGGCCACGATCAGCAGGGCCAGGCCGAGGGCCCCCGAACCGTACCTGCTCCGAGCCTCTTGGCCAGCTGTGGAGGCCACGGGGGTCTCCTTCGTCGGCGCCCTCCCCCACAGCGCCTTCGCGACGAGCCACAGGAACGCGCACAGCGCGATGAGCCCGACCGCCGCTGCGGCGACACGCACCGCACTCGGCACGGGAAGGACGTACAGGAGGATCGCGCCGTTGGCGAGGATGACGCGGAACCATGCCCCGCGGTCGAGCGCCGCGGTCCGGGCTCGCACCATGGTGGGCCCGCCGCCGAGGACGACGGGCAGGAGGTAGGCCAGGGCGCCGAGGAGCACCTGGGCCGCGAAGCCGGCGGCGAGCACGGGCGTGAGCTCGCCGAGCGCATCGTGGAGCGCCATCCAGTCTGGCTCGGTCGTGCAGAGCGCCAGGAGCCAGACGAGGGCGACGACGAGCCACAGCACCGACGCCACCGCGCTGAGCGGGGCGAAGTGCACGGGCGCCTTCCGTGCGACCGTCCGGGCGAGCGGGCCCGAGGAGACGAGGACGCCGGCGAGGTACGCTGCGATGCCGGCGGCGGTGAGCCACTGCGCATCGACGAGCGCGCCAGCGGTGGCGACGAGGACCCCGGCGAGGAGCAGCCACAGCGCGCGCCGCGAGGTGGGCTCAGCGGCGTCGTCCGCACGCGTGCGGAGCATGGTGGGCAGGAGCGTCACGAGAGTCCCCAGCACCGTGAGCCCCACCCAGCCGAGGACGTTGAGTGACTCGTGGGCCACGAGGATACGCGCGTGCCACTCACCCTGCGCGCCGTCGTCGATCGCCGCGAGCGCTGCGCCCGCGGCGGCTCCGAACGGAAGCATCGCGCAGGACGCGAGATAGTACCGGACGGTCGAGGCGAAGCGCGAGGGGAGCGCGCGACGGGCACGGGCGAGGATCGCTGTGCCGTGCCAGGCCGAAGCCACGCCGACAGCGGCCGCTCCCCCGACTGTGAGCGGCCACGCCGGCAGGACGACGCCGGCCATCGCCGCGGCCGCTCCCAGGTTCAGCAGCACGAGCCGGACGGCGAGCGGCCGGCGGGACGGCACGGGCAGCCTCAGCAGCGCCTCGGAGAAGTGCCAGCTGTAGACCACGATCGCGTTCGTGACCGCGCCGAGCAGCGTCAAGTGCACGAGTAGCCACGCCGGATCTGGGACAGCGCGGTGCGCGAGCGCCAGGACGGCGACGGCCGTGAGCCAGCCGAGCGTCGGGATGTTGGCCCAGCGGTGCCAGCCGGCACGGCCCGTCATACCCCCCGGGTTCGTACCCGGCCCGTCCATGCCCAGCCCGTTCATGCCCGCGCCCTCGCGCCGGACCACAGCGCAAGGGCGAGGAATGAGAGCACCGCCACCACGTTGCCCACGCCCCCGACCTGCCACCCGAGGGCCGAACCGCGGGCGTCGCCGAGCGCGAGCCGTGTGAGCAGCGTGGCGTGCAGGAGCGCCGCGGGGACCCACATGGCGGGCGAATACGGGAGGGGCCTGCGCAGGACGGCGGGGAGGATCACGGGTGCGTGGGCCATGATCATCGACATGACGAAGCCGAGGAAGATGGCGTGGAGCAGCGCGTCGTAGGCGGCGCCCGTCGGGGGGCCGGGGGCGAGGAGGCACACGCCGCCCGCGACGGCGAGCCAGCCGTAGCCTGCGATGAGGCACGCGGCGACGAAGCGCGGGAGTCCGGACGAGCGCAGTGTTGTGCGCGCGATGTCGTAGCGGAAGAGCCAGGCCGCGAACGCGAGGATGGCGAGCCCCAGGAGGGGGTAGCCCACGGCAGGCCACAGGAGCGTGGCGGGGCAGGCGATCAGGAGTGCCGCCGTGGCCGTGAGCAGGAGCGGTTCGGGCCAGCGCCCGCGGATGCGGAGGCGGGCGAGCTCGAGGCGTTCGCCGCCGATCGTGAGGAGCAGGAAGACCGCGAGCCAGGGAGCGACGGGGTCCATGGGGACTTCCCGGGCGAGCAGGAGGGCCCCGCACGCCGCGGCCAGGGCCCCGAGGGCCTGGACGAGGACGGCGGGGTCGCGCTGCCGGCGCCACAGCGGGACGTACACGTAGGCGAAGACGACGGCCCCGGCGAGGACGGCCGCGCGGCCGGCTCCGGCGGCTGCGGGCAGGAGCTGGACGAGGCTGCCGAGGGCCAGCAGCGCCGGGGCCGCGTACCCCCAGGGGCGGCGCAGGGCGACCGCGCGCTCCAGGGCGATGAGCGTCCCGACGAATCCGAGGGTCATGAGCTCCCCATGGGTGTCCGGGAGGTCCGGGACGGTTGTGACCACGACCGGGGCCGGGAGCCGGAGCAGCGTGAGGGCGGCGTCGAGCCCGGTCAGGAGTGCGGCGGCACCGAGGGCGAGGACGACGACGCGGGGCCAGAGGCGCGTCATCGGGTCCCCTCTGCAGGTGCCGGATCGCCCAGCGTCAGGAGGCATGCTCCCGGCTCGGCGAACGGCTCGAGCCTGGACGGGATGTCGTCGCGGCCGAGCAGGCGCAGCGCTTCCTCGACGAGCCCGGCATGGACGGCGCACACGACCCCGGAATGCGCCCGTGCGGCCGAGAGCAGAGGGCACGTCACGAGACGCACCGTCGGGCCGCCCGCGTCCTCCACGCCGAAGCCGAGGCGCTCGAGCTCGGCGAGCACTCGCCGTCGGGCGTCGTCGGCGCTGACGGGCCCGGCGGAGGGGCCAAAGGTCTCCTGCGCCCAGCGGACGCCCGCCTCGCGCCCGGCCCCGACGGGATCAGGGGCGAGGCGCTCGATCTCCCCTGCGAGCATCGCGGCAAGCGCGGCGTACTGGGCCGAGCCTTCGGGGGCCTCCGACGCCTGGTAGAGCATCGCGGGCCGCCCCCGCCCCCTGGCTGCGGCAGCGCTGCGCGTGGCAAGGCCCTCGAGCGTGAGCGCCTCCAGGTGCTCCCGCACAGTGTTCGGGTGCTGGCCCGTCTCGCGGGCCAATTCCTCGACCGTCGCAGGGGAGCGCTTCGACCTCAGCCGATCGAGGATCGCCGCGCGAGCCGTGGAGAGCGGGCGGGCGGGAGCCGTCGCGGCCGACGCGGGACCCAGAGGAACTGCCGCACTATTTTTCACGGAATCTATTGTAGTAAAGTTTCGGGCATGGACACCTCCCCCAGCCCCCTGAGCCTGACAAGCAGTGCCGCCGACGCCGCGGCCCTGGCCCGCACCCAAGAGCTCATCGCAGAAGCGCAGGGTTCCCTCGACGCTCACGTCCGCGAGAGCCTGCGGGCCGCACTCGACGACACTCTGGCCGCGCTTGGCGCCGCCGGGGCGGCAGGCCCCGCCTCGACGCTTTCCACAGCGTCGGCGCTCGAGGAGTACTCGACGCGCGTCCTTCCCGAGCTCGCGCTGGCGCCCGGTGCCGACCTCGCGGCGATACTGGCGGCCGCCGAGGCGTCGCTCCCGGCCGAGACCGAGCAGCATCGCGAGCGAGCCCACGGCCACGCGCATTCCTGCGTGTGCGGCGAACCGGACGGCGAGGGATTCCCCGAACTCGACACACGCCTGATCCCCCACGCCATACGCCACGCGACCATTTTCGGCGCCCTCGACTCGATCGCCGCCCCCACCGCATCGGGCAGGGGGCTCGTCATCACCGCGAACCACAACCCCCTTCCCCTGCTCGCCCAGGCCGGCCAGCGCTACCAGGAGGGCACCTTCGAGGTGCGGTACCTCGCGGAGGGCCCCGAAGAGTGGATGCTGCTCTTCCAGCGCCGCTGACCCACTCGAGCCGCCCGCGTGTCAGCGGCCATGAGATTCTCCCCATTGGCGGCCAGATAGTTCCCCGCTGACGGCCAGTTCTTTCTCCCCGTCCACGGCCAGTTGTTCTCCCCGGGTGCGGGATTCCTTCCGCCGGTCGTGGTGATGATCGCGGATGAAGAGCAACGAGGAGATCATGGAGATTCTTGAGGCGTATGACCTCACCGGCAGCTACCGTGCCGCGGCGGAGCTCGCGGGGTGTGACCATCACACGGTGGCCAGGTATGTGAAGCTGCGGGCTGCCGGAGGGCCGGATCGCGAGAAGGGGCAGCGGGCCAGGCCGATCGACGGGTTCCTGCCGAAGATCGAAGAACTCGTCGAGCGCTCGGGAGGCCGGGTCCGGGCGGATGTGGTCCATGAGCGGCTGGTCGCGATGGGGTTCGCCGGCGCGGAGAGGACCACGAGGCGCACGGTCGCGGAGGCCAAGGCGCAGTTCGCGGCGGGGCGGCGGCGCGTGTTCCGCCCCTGGATCGTCGAGCCTGGGCTGTGGCTGCAGTGGGACTACGGATGGGGGCCGAGGATCGGGGGCCGGGCGACGCTGCTGTGGTGCGCGTGGCTGGCGTGGTCGCGGTTCCGCGTCGTGATCCCGATCTGGGACAAGAGCCTGCCGACGGTCGTGGCGTGCATGGATGCCACGCTGCGCAGGATGGGCGGGGTCCCGGCGTTCGCGCTGACCGACAACGAGCGCACCGTGACCGCCGACCACATCGCCAGGGTCGCGGTGCGCAACCCGCAGATCGTGGAGATGGGCCGCCACTACGGGATGACCGTGCGCACCTGCGTTCCCGCCGACCCGCAGTCCAAGGGCGGCTCGGAGTCCACGGTGCGGATCTCGAAGGCGGATCTGGTGCCCACGGCGGCGAACCTGCTCGAGGAGTACCGCACCTTCGGGCAGTTGGAGAAGGCGTGCCACGATTTCTGCGACGAGGTCAACGCCCGCCCGCACCGGGAGACACGGCAGGCGCCGGCGGCGATGCTCGCTGCGGAGCGGGAGCGGCTGCATCTGCTTCCGAAGGCGCCGTTCACGGTGGTGTTCGGGACCACCCGCCGGGTGAACTGGGACGCGACCGTGTCGATGAACGGGGTCCGGTACTCGGTCCCGCACGAGCTGGCCAACACCAGGGTCTGGGTGCGCGAGGCGGGCGAGGAGGTCATCGTCACCTCCGTGGCCGAGCGCGGGGAGGCCCGCGAGGTGGCCCGGCATGCGACCGGGCGTCCCGGGACCCCAGTCCTGGACGACGCGCACTACCCGCCCCGGGCGGATGAGGCCGCGGACCGGCAGCCCAGGGCGACCACCCCGGAGGAGGCAGCGTTCCTGATGCTCGGCGCGGGTGCCAAGGCGTGGCTGGTCGAGGCCGCCGCCGCGGGAGCCAGGCGGATCCGCGCGAAGATGGCCGAGGCCGTCGCGTTCGCCAAGCTCTACGGCACCGACCAGGTCGACCGGGCCCTGGGCACGGCCGCGACGACGGGCAGGTTCGCCGACAGGGACCTGGTCTCGATCCTGGGCTACCAGGCCGGGCTCGCCCACGTGGAGCCCTCCCGGGCCTCCGAGGCCCATTCCCTCCAGCCGGGCACGGGCGGCTGGGGCCGCCTCGATGGCTCAGAGCCCGCCGCCGCCGACATGACGGGCGAGGAGGAGGGCCGGTGACGATCACAACGATGCAGACCGTGGTCGCCCGCGCCCACGGCGACCCGCTGGCCGAGGCCCTGGAGCTGACCCGCCGGCTGAAGCTGCCCCACATGCGCAAGGCGCTCACGGACCTGATCCCCACCGCGAAGGCCCAGCGCTGGGACCCGGCCGAGCTCGTGCGGGTCCTGCTCGCGGAGGAAGTCGCCGGCCGCGACCGCGCCAACCTGATCACCCGCCGCAAATCCGCCGGCTTCCCGGCAGGGAAGACCTTCGGCGACTGGGACGAGGAGCTCTCCCCGATCCCGCGCCCGACCCAGGAAGCACTCAAGTCCCTCGAATGGGTCCGCCGGCGGGAGAATCTCGCGATCTACGGGCCGTCGGGGACTGGGAAGTCGCACTTCTGCGAGGCGCTCGGCCACGCGGCAGTCGAGGCCGGCATGATCGTGTCCTGGTTCGGGATCGAGGATCTCGGCGCCCTGGTGCGCAAGCACCGCGCCGACGACTCCATCGCCCGGGCCCTGACCAGGGTCGTGCGCAGCGATCTGATCATCGTGGACGACATAGGCCTGCTCCCGGTCTCCCCAGACGCCGCCGAGGGGTTCTACCGCCTCGTGGACGCCGCCTACGAGCGCCGGGCGATGGCGGTCAGCTCGAACCTCGCCCCGGCCGGATTCGACGAGATCATGCCCAAGACCATCGCGACCGCGACGGTGGACAGGTTCATGCACCACGCCCACCGGGTCGAGACCAAGGGCGAGTCCTACCGCCTCGCCCAAGCCGCCTCCGGCAAGGGGGTGACGCCCTTCCGCTGACCCGACAGACAGTCCAAACCCGAACCGGGGAATCAACTGGCCATACGTGGGGAGGAAAGATGGCCGCCACCGGGGAGAACAACTGGCCGTCCACGGGGAAAACCAACTGGCCGTTGACACCCGCGCAGGGGCACCCCCCGCCAGAGCTCGGCCCAGTCCGCCGCTGCGGCGATGGAGCATGGAACCCTCGTGGCACCACCGGAGGGCAGGACCTCGACCCCTGTGGAAGACAAGGGGTACCGGCCGCGGCGGCGGCACCTGCATCAAGCATCGCCATGGGGTCCCCGGACCCCGTGAATCCGGGACGAGGACCAGCCTCGGCCCAATGCCTCCTCCAGGCTGCCTCCCACACCGGTTCGGCCCGCTTCCGCTCATCCCGTGCGGGGAGCAGGCACTTGGCGCCCTGGGATCCCGACGCACGGGCAGGATTCCGCTCGGCGGAACCCGGAAAGGGGAACGGTGTGAAAGTCGAACGGACCATCTTCCTGCTCCTGGCGGGATTCTTCGTCATTGTCTCGACCGCCTACGGGCTGCTGACCTGGATCGAGCCCGTCGGCACGGCCGGGCTGGCCCTGTGCGCCGGCCTGGCCCTGCTGATCTGGTTCTACCTGAGCCAGACCGCGCGACGTGTCGGGATGCGCCCCGAAGACCGCGAGAACGCCGAAGTCCAGGAAGGAGCCGGGGAACAGGGCCACTTCTCTCCCTGGAGCTGGTGGCCGATCTGCCTGGGCGCCTCGGCCGCCGTGTCCGTCCTCGGGCTGGCCATCGGGTTCTGGATCCTCTTCATCGGTGCCGGGTTGGCCCTGATCTCCCTCGTCGGCTGGGTCTTCGAATACTCCCGCGGAGACCACGCCCACTGAGCCTCTCGAACCGGCCGGGGGCGCGGGACGGTCCGGCCCGCTCCAGGGCAGGCCCCGCGATGGGCCCGTGGTCACACCGACGGGTCGATGAGGATCCGTCCCTTGAGCCCGCCGGCCTCGAGCAGCTCATGCGCGTGTCGCGATTCGGAGAGGCCGAGCGTGGCGGCGGTGCGGAACCTGAGGCGGTCGGCGGACAGGGCGCGGTTCACGACCAGTGCTGCGTCGGCCAGCTCGGCCGCCGAGGCGTTGCTGATGGCGAACCCGACGAGGCGGACGTCCTTCGTGTACAGGGCCCCGAGCGGGATCCGCGCCCAGGCTGCGATGCCCGCCGTGACGAGCACCGTGGCGCCGGTGCGCAGGAGCCCCGGCGCGGCGTCGAGGTCCTGGCGCCCGGACTGGTCCCACCACAGGTCGATCCCCTCCGGTGCCGCCAGGGCCAGCCGGGCGGGCATCTCCGGGTCCCGGTAGTCCAGGACCGTTCCGGCTCCGCACGAGCGGCACCACCCGGCGTCCTGCCCGGAGCAGCTCGCCAGGACCCGCAGGCCCGCGGCGGCGGCCAGCTGCACGGCTGCCGAGCCCACTCCCCCGCCGGCGCCGGCGATGAACACCGTGTCCCCCGGGCGCAGCCGGGCCCGCCGGAACAGGCCCAGGGCCGCGGTCGCGCCCGTGTGCAGGACGCCGACGGCAGACCAAGGGTCCACCCCCTCGGGGAGCCGGTACAGCCGCTCGCCCGGGACAAGGCAGAACTGGGCGAAGGAGCCCTGCCGGCCGCCGTGGCCGAGGCTGTTGGACCACACCCGCTCCCCCTCGGCGAAGCCGCTTCCCTCCCCGGCCTGCTCGACCACGCCGACCACGTCGCGGCCGATGACGAACGGGAACGGGGTGGGGGTCCGATAGGCCCCGCTGCGCACGAAGGCATCCACCCTGTCCACCGCGAGGGCCTCGGCACGGACCAGGGCCTCCGTCGGCCCCGGGTCCGGCACGGGCAGCTCCCCGACCTCTATGGCGTCGGGGCCTCCCAGCCCCCTCACGTAGGCCGCCCGCATGCCCCCACCATAGAACGCCTGTGCCCGGCACGGAGCGGTCGGGAAGTGGGAGGGAGCGCATCCGGGGCCGGGTTGCCCCAGCCCGCGCCCGCGGGCCTGCGCCCCGGTCCCCGGGGCGGGCGGCGGGCGGGGCCTTCACTTCCCCGCGCGGCTTCCCTAGGCTGGCGCCATGGCCGTCGGACCGCTTCGCCCTGGAACTGATGGAACCGCCTCGGATGCGTTGCTCGCCCTGGGGCGGTTCTTCACGAGGTGGGAGGAGACGGAGGACGGCCGTGCCGTCTTCCGGGAGGGCGGCCGGGCCGGGGACGTGTTCTACCGGGACCGCTGGAGCCACGACAAGGTGGTCCGCTCCACGCACGGGGTTAACTGCACGGGCTCGTGCTCGTGGAAGGTGTACGTCAAGGACGGGATCATCACCTGGGAGTCCCAGCAGACCGACTACCCGAGCGTGGGCCCGGACCGGCCGGAGTACGAGCCCCGCGGCTGCCCCCGCGGCGCGGCGTTCTCCTGGTACACCTACTCGCCGACGCGGGTGCGCTACCCCTATGTGCGCGGGGTCCTGCTGGAGATGTACCGGGAGGCGAAGGCCCGGCTGAAGGATCCGGTGCTCGCGTGGGCGGACATCATGGCGGACCCGGCGCGGCGGCGCCGCTACCAGCAGGCCCGGGGCAAGGGCGGGCTCGTCCGCGCGGGCTGGGCCGAGGCGGTGGAGATCGCCGCGGCCGCCCACGTGAACACGATCAAGGAGTACGGGCCCGACCGCTGCTCGGGCTTCTCCCCGATCCCGGCGATGTCCATGGTGAGCCACGCGGCGGGCGCCCGGTTCATCCAGCTCATCGGCGGGGTGATGACGAGCTTCTACGACTGGTACGCCGACCTGCCGGTGGCGAGCCCGCAGGTCTTCGGCGACCAGACCGACGTGCCCGAGTCGGGGGACTGGTGGGACTCGACGTACCTGCTGATGTGGGGCTCGAACGTGCCGATCACGCGCACCCCCGACGCGCACTGGATGACCGAGGTCCGCTATCGCGGCACCAAGGTCGTGGTCGTGAGCCCGGACTACGCCGACAACACCAAGTTCGCCGACGAGTGGGTCCCGGCCCAGGCCGGAACGGACGCGGCCCTGGCCATGGCCATGGGACACGTGATCCTCAAGGAGTTCTACCTGGAGCGGCAGGTGCCGTTCTTCACGGACTTCGCCAAGCGCTACACCGACCTGCCCTTCCTGGTCACGCTCGTGCCCTCCCCGGACGGGACCGGCCTCGTGCCCGGGAAGTTCCTCACGGCGGCCGACCTGCCCGGGCAGGAGACCCAGGCGCACCCCGAGTGGAAGACCGTCCTGCTCGATGCCGCGACCGGTCAGCCCGTCGTGCCCAACGGCTCGATGGGCTTCCGCTACAACCCCGCCGACGAGGGCCGCTGGAACCTGGACCTCGAGGACGTCGACCCGCTGCTCTCCGCGGCCGACGGGGCCGGGGGCGCCCCGCCCCCGGCCGTGGCCGAGGTCCTCCTGCCCTGCTTCGAGGCCCCCGACGGGTCCGGGTCGGTCCTGCACCGCGGGGTGCCCGTGCGCACCGTCGCCGGCAGGACGGTCACCACCGTCTTCGACCTGCTGCTCGCCCAGCACGGGGTGGGCCGGCGCGGCCTGCCCGGGCAATGGCCCGCGGGCTACGAGGACCCGCAGGTGCCCTACACGCCGGCGTGGCAGGAGGGCATCACGAACGTTCCCGCCGCCCAGTGCATCCGCATCGCCCGGGAGTTCGCGCGCAACGCGGAGCAGTCGCACGGGCGGTCCATGATCATCATGGGGGCCGGGATCTGCCAGTGGTTCCACGGGGACGCCACCTACCGCTCCGTGCTCTCGCTGCTGATGCTCACCGGCTCGATGGGCCGCAACGGGGGCGGCTGGGCGCACTACGTCGGGCAGGAGAAGGTGCGCCCGCTCACGGGCTGGGCCTCGCTCGCGAACGCCCTGGACTGGAACAGGCCGCCGCGGACCATGACCGGGACCTCGTACTGGTACATGCACACCGGCCAGTGGCGCAGCGACGGCTACACGGCCTCGGCGCTGGCCTCCCCGCTGTCGGAGGGGCACCTGGACGGGATGCACACCGCCGACGCGATCGCCCAGTCCGCCCGGCTCGGATGGATGCCGTTCTACCCCCAGTTCGACCGGAGCCCGCTCGAGGTCGCGGACGAGGCGCGCGAGGCCGTCGCGGCAGGGGCTGCGGAGTCCGAGGCGTCCTACATCGCCGCGCAGGTCGCCTCGGGCGCGCTGCGGTCCGCGATCGAGGACATCGACGCGCCGCAGAACTGGCCGCGGACTCTCCTCTTGTGGCGCTCGAACCTGCTGGGCTCCTCGGCCAAGGGCAACGAGTACTTCCTGAAGAACCTGCTGGGGACCCACCACAACGTCATCGGCAACGCGGCCCAGGCGCGCATGCCGCGGCCGAGGGACGTGGCCTGGCACGAGGAGACCCCCGAGGGCAAGCTCGACCTGCTGGTCTCCGCAGACTTCCGGATGACCTCCTCGACGCTCCTCTCCGACGTCGTCTTCCCCGCGGCCACGTGGTACGAGAAGCACGACCTGTCCTCCACGGACATGCACCCGTACGTGCACGCGTTCAGTCCCGCGATCGACCCGCCCTGGGAGACCAAGACCGACTTCGAGATGTTCCACCTCCTCGCCCAGGAGCTCTCGCGGCTGGCCCGGACCCACCTCGGGGTCCGCCGCGACCTCGTCACGGTGCCCCTGCAGCACGACACCCCGGGGCAGATCTCCCAGCCCGGGGGCGTCGTGCGCGACTGGCGCGACGGGAGCGTCCCGGCGGTGCCGGGGGTGACCATGCCGGCCGTAGCCGTCGTCGAGCGCGACTACACCGCGATCGGGGAGCAGATGGCCGCGGTCGGCCCGCTGGCGCGCGAGAAGGGGTTCACCGTCAAGGGCGTCACGTTCGACCTGGGCCACGCGCTCGACCAGCTGGCCGGGGCGAACGGGGTCATGTCGCACGGGGTGGCGGCGGGCCTGCCGGCGATCGACACGGATGCGAAGCTGGCCGAGGCGATCCTGGCCTTCTCGGGCACGACCAACGGGGAGCTGGCCGTGCAGGGCTTCCGCACCCTCGAGCGCAGGACCGGGCACCGCCTGGCGGACCTCGCCGAGGGGTCCGAGGAGAAGCGCATCCGCTTCGCCGACACCCAGGCCGCCCCCGTGCCCGTGATCACCTCCCCGGAATGGTCGGGCTCGGAGACCGGGGGGCGCCGCTACGCCCCGTTCACGACCAACGTCGAGCGGCTCAAGCCCTGGCACACGCTCACCGGCCGGATGCACTTCCTCCTGGACCACGACTGGATGCGCGACCTCGGGGAGGCACTGCCGATCTACCGGCCACCGCTGGACATGCACCGCCTCTTCGGCGAGCCCCGGCTCGGGGCGAACGGCATGGAGGTCACGGTCCGGTACCTCACCCCGCACAGCAAGTGGTCCATCCACTCCGAGTACCAGGACAACCTGCTGATGCTCTCGCTCTCCCGCGGCGGCCCGACGTGCTGGATCAGCGCCGAGGACGCCGGCGCGCTGGAGATCAGGGACAACGACTGGATCGAATGCGTGAACGCCAACGGCGTGTTCGTGTGCCGGGCGGTCGTCTCCCACCGCATCCCGCCCGGGGTCGTGTTCGTCTACCACGTCCAGGAGCGCACGATCGACGTCCCCAAGTCCGAGGCCACCGGGCGCCGGGGCGGCATCCACAACTCGGAGACCAGGCTCCTGGTCAAGCCGACGCACCTGATCGGGGGCTACGCCCAGCTCGCGTACGCATTCAACTACCTCGGCCCGACCGGCAACCAGAGGGACAACGTCACGACCATCCGCAAGCGGTCCCAGGAGGTCACCTACTGATGGGAAGACAGATGAGCGGAAGCGGATCATGAGGGTCATGGCCCAGATGGGCATGGTGATGAACCTGGACAAGTGCATCGGCTGCCACACCTGCTCGGTCACCTGCAAGCAGGCCTGGACCAACCGGGCCGGCACCGAGTACGTGTGGTTCAACAACGTCGAGACCCGGCCCGGCCAGGGCTACCCGCGCACCTACGAGGACCAGGAGCGCTGGCGCGGCGGCTGGGAGCTGAACAGGCGGGGCAGGCTGCGGCTCAAGGGCGGCGGACGGGTCAAGAAGCTCCTCGGGATCTTCGCCAGCCCCGTCCAGCCCGAGCTGAAGGACTACTACGAGCCCTGGACCTACGACTACAGCACCCTCATCGACGCCCCCCTCGGGGACGACTTCCCCGTCGCCCGGCCCAAGTCCCTCATCACCGGCCAGGACACGAAGATCACCTGGAGCGCCAACTGGGACGACGACCTCGGCGGGGCCCCCGAGAACGGCGAGCTCGACCCCATCATCGCCAAGCTCCGGCGCGAGAACGGCGAGAAGATCAGGTTCGAGTTCGAGAAGACCTTCATGTTCTACCTGCCAAGGATCTGCGAGCACTGCCTCAACCCCTCCTGCATGGCCTCCTGCCCCTCCGGGGCCATCTACAAGCGCGCAGAAGACGGGATCGTGCTCGTGGACCAGGACCGGTGCCGCGGCTGGCGCCAGTGCATCACCGGGTGCCCGTACAAGAAGATGTACTTCAACCACAAGAGCGGCAAGGCAGAGAAGTGCACCTTCTGCTACCCGCGCGTCGAGATCGGACTGCCCACCGTGTGCTCGGAGACCTGCGTGGGCCGGCTGCGGTACCTGGGGATCTTCCTGTACGACGCCGACGCCGTCACCGCCGCCGCGTCCACCCCGGACCCCAAGGGCCTCTACCGCGCCCAGCTGGACCTCATGCTCGACCCCAACGACTCAGCTGTGATCGCGGCCGCCCGCCGGGACGGGATCCCCGAGGACTGGCTCGAGGCAGCCCGCCGCTCGCCGGTCTACAAGCTCGCCAAGGTCTACCAGGTCGCGCTCCCCCTGCACCCCGAATACCGCACGATGCCCATGGTCTGGTACGTGCCCCCGCTGTCCCCGATCGTGGACCTGCTGAGCAGCCAAGGACATGACGCCGAGGACGCCAGCACGCTGTTCGGCGCCATCGGCGCCCTGCGCAT
The DNA here is from genome assembly GCF_022539255.1 of Sinomonas terrae. Taxonomy (NCBI): domain Bacteria; kingdom Bacillati; phylum Actinomycetota; class Actinomycetes; order Micrococcales; family Micrococcaceae; genus Sinomonas; species Sinomonas terrae. Next base: position 142,960 of record NZ_JAKZBV010000002.1, on the reverse strand, counting down.
CCCCTCGGAGTACCTGGCCGAGCTGTTCACCGCGGGCGACACCGGCATCGTCGAGGGCGTCCTGCGGCGGCTCGCAGCGATGCGCGCCTACATGCGCGGCATCTCCCTGGGCACCGGCGCGGACGAATCCATCGCCGCCGCCGTCGGGATGGCCGGGCCGACGGTCCAGGAGATGTACCGGCTCATGGCCATCGCGAAGTACGACGAGCGCTACGTCATCCCCACCGCCCACGTCGAGCAGGCCCACAGCCTCGAGGAGATGGGCTGCTCCCTGGACTTCGAGGACGGCCCCGGGATGTACCCCTCCGACTCCTTCGGCGAGGGGAGCGGGAAGCCGGTCCCCGTCGCGGTCGAGACGTTCCATGCGCTCAAGCAGCGCCAGACGAGCGAGGGCAGCGCCCAGCCCGGGCAGCTCCACGGCCGGGTCAACCTGCTCAACTGGGACGGGCAGGGCGTCCCGGAGGGCATCTTCCCGCCGAAGGGCGACGGCGATGCAGAGTAGCGAGGCGCGGGCCCGCGTCCTGTACGCCGCCGCCGCCGTCCTGCTCGACTACCCGGACGCCCGCGTCCGCGAAGCGCTACCCATGCTCCGGGCGGCCCTCGCCGAGCACCCAGGCCCGCTGCCGCGCCTCCTCGAGGCCACCGCAGCCCAGATCTCGGCCGAGGAGGAGCAGGCAGCCTGCTCACGCTATGTCGACACGTTCGACCTCTCGCGCCGCCACGCGCTCCACCTCTCGTACTGGACGGATGGGGACACCCGCCGCCGGGGTGAGACCCTCGGGAAGTTCAAGCAGAGGTACCGGGACAGCGGCTGGCTCGTGGACCTCGGAGGCGAGCTGCCTGACTACCTCCCGCTCGTGCTCGAGTTCACCGCCCGGGTGGACTACGGGGCCGGCCGGTCCCTCCTGGAGGAGTACCGGGCAAGCCTGGAGCTCCTGCGCCTCGAGCTCACCGCCGACGCCTCGCCGTACGCACCCGTGCTCGACGCGGTCTGCGCCTCGCTTTCGGGTCCGTCCCCGACGAGCCGGGCCGAGGCCATGGCTCTGGCCGGTCCGCCGCGCGAGCAGGTCGGCCTCGAGCCCTTCGACCCGAGACTGCTGCCGCTTGCGGAAGGAACTCGCTGATGGACGTCCTGCTCTGGGGCGTTGCCCCCTACCTCATGGTCGTCGTCCTCGTCGGAGGGAGCATCTGGCGCTACCGTTACGACAAGTTCGGCTGGACCACCCGCTCGTCCCAGCTCTACGAGTCCAAGCTCCTGCGGATCGGCTCCCCGATCTTCCACTATGGCCTCGTGTTCGTCATCGCGGGGCACTTCGTCGGCCTGGTGATCCCGAAGTCGTGGACCAACGCCGTGGGCATGTCCGAGACCCTGTACCACTGGCTCGCCCTCACGGTCGGGCTCGTGGCCGGCGTCTCGACGCTGTTCGGCATCGCGCTGCTGATCGTCAGGCGCCGCCGCACCGGCCCGGTGTTCATGGCGACCACGCGCAACGACAAGGCGATGTACGTCTTCCTCGTCGGCGCGATCGCCCTCGGGGTGTGGACCACGCTCGTCAGCGCCGCCCAGCCGACCAACCCTGCCTTCGACTACCGCGAGACCGTCAGCCCCTGGTTCCGGTCCCTCTTCGTCTTCCAGCCGGACATCGCGGCGATGTCCGCAGCGCCCGACGAGTTCAAGTGGCACACCCTCGTTGGCATGGCGCTGTTCGCCCTGTGGCCGTTCACGCGGCTGGTCCACGCCCTCACCGCCCCGTTCCACTACCTCTTCCGGCCCTACATCGTCTACCGCTCCCGCGACACCGGCCCGGCGCCGGGAGCCAGGCCCTCCCGGCGGGGCTGGGAAAGCATCGGAACCCGCGACCGGGAACGCTGAACCGCCCAACCCGACCTCCTGAGGAGACCCGGTGACGAAAGCAGCCGAACCCGGCCGCCCCTTCGCCCTCCCCGGCGCGGGCCGCAACCTCGCCCTCGCCACGCTCGCCTCGGCTGTAGGCTTCTGGGGCTGGACCGTGATCGCCCCGCTGGGCAGCCGCTACGCCCACCAGATGGGCCTGGACGCCGCTCAGACCGGGGCCCTCGTGGCCATGCCGGTCCTGGTGGGATCCCTCGGCCGGGTGCCCGTCGGCGTCCTGACGGACCGGTTCGGCGGGCGGCTCCTCCTGTCCGTCATCCTCGCGGCGACGGCACCGCTCGTCCTGCTCGTTGCCCTTGCCGGGAGCATCGGCTCGTTCTGGCTCATGATCCTCTTCGGGTTCCTCCTCGGCGCGGCCGGGACCGTCTTCACTGCCGGCATCCCGTTCGCCGCAGCCTGGTACCCGGCCCAGCGCCGCGGCTTCGCAACCGGCGTCTTCGGGATGGGCATGGGCGGCACCGCCCTCTCGGCGTTCCTCACGCCCCGCCTCGTCCAGTCCATGGGGTACTGGCCCACCCACGTCCTCATCGCCGTCCTCCTGGTGGCGACCGCCGTCGTGGTCCTGGTGGGGATGCGGGAGTCGCCGGGGTGGACGCCGGTGCAGCACGGCACTTTCGGGAAGCTCCTGGAGGCGGCAAAGCTGCCGGTGACCTGGCAGCTGTGCTTCCTCTACGCCGTCGTCTTCGGCGGCTTCGTCTCCTTCTGCACCTACCTGCCCACCTACCTGCGCGACATCTACAGCTTCGACCTCACCGCGGCCGGCACCCGTACCGCCGGCTTCGCCCTCGCCGCCGTCATCGCCCGGCCCATCGGCGGCGTGGTCGCCGACCGGATCGGCCCCCGCCCGGTCGTCCTGGCCTCGCTCGTCGGCGTCGCCGTTCTCGCGTACATCGTCAACCTCCAGCCCTCCGGTGAGGTCCCCACCGGACTGGCCTTCGTCGCGATGGCCGCCGCGCTCGGCCTCGGCGCCGGAGGAGTCTTCGCCTGGGTCGGCCAGCGGGCGCCCGCTGGCATGGTCGGCGCGGTCACCGGCGTCGTCAGCGCCGCCGGCGGGCTCGGCGGCTACATACCGCCGCTCGTCATGGGCGCCACCTACAACGCCGCCGAGCACAGCTATGCCATAGGGCTGATGCTGCTGGTCGCCACGGCCCTCCTCGCACTGGTCCTCGCTGCGCTCGTGGGGCTGCGCCTGTCTCGCCGCACGGAGAGGACGACCGCGACGGACTCCCCCTGAAGCTGTTCCCCGCCCGACTCGTCCGAAAGCACACCGTCCCCCGCCCCGGCCCCACAGCGGCGGAGAACCGGGCTTGTCATCTTCTACAACGCGTAGAAGAATGGAAGGCATAGGACGCCGGATCGCTTCAGTCCCGAGGAGGACGCCATGGCCGGTACATTCGAGCTCTTCATCGACGACGACATGCGCTTCAGGTTCAGCCTGAAGGCCCCCGACGGAACCGTGGTGGCCGTCTCGCGGCCCTTCCCCGACAAGCCCGCAGCAGTCTCCGGCATCGACGACGTGCGCGAGTACGCCGGAATGGGCCTGGTCAACGACCTATGCCCGGAAGTCCCCCTCCGCCGGCCATCGGAGCCCCCGGCCGCGCTGCAGATCCCGCGGTCCCCGGCCGGTGGCCCCGTCGGCCTGGTGGCCCCGGGGACCCGCAGGCCGCCAGCCTCGCACCGGATCCGCCCCGGGTCCGACCTGCACCAGGTCGCCTGAAGACCCTTTCCCCCGCCGGGCTCGCACACGGTCCCGCGGCTTGACGGCTGCCCGCACCTCAGCCCTGGCCGGTGATCCCGTGCAAACACCGCTACCCGTCTGCCCGGGACATCTCGTGGTCCAAGACATCCAGGGCGATCGCGGCGTGGGCGTAGGCCCCGCCGGCGCGCATTTCAGCTGCCACCCAGATGGCCTCCATGACCTCCCTGTCGGTGGCGCCCTTGCGGGACGCGAGTCTGGTGTGTCCGTCGATGCAGTAGGGGCACTGGGTCACGTGCGCGACGGCGACGGCGATCAGCTGCTTGGTCTTCTCATCCAGGGCACCGTCCTTGAGAACCTCCTGACTGAAAGCCGTAGAGGCATCATGAATTTCTGGGGCAGATCTTTGCGCCGCGCGGATAGTTCGGGCGTTGCCCTAGGGCGCACCGTTACCGGCCTCCTTCGGTATCACGATGCCGGCCCCGCTGCGCGGAGCGGCTGCCGTCGGCATTTCTCTGTCCGCCGTGCGGGTCTGTCACGGCTGCGCCGGCTCCGGCTGTGGCCTGGAGCCGGTCTTACCACTGGTCCGTGGCGGCCGAATCGCCGCCCCCAGGTTCCTGATGGCTGCCGCTGCGGGAGCCGGCCCATCGGGGCCGGCAGGCCCTTCAGCAGGTTCCTCCGCATGCATCCGGTCGTCTGTGGGATCAAATGTGGTATCCCCTTCCGCCGGAGCCTCACTGTGAAGCCTGAGTCCCGCATCCGGATGCTTCGACTCATCCATGACATCACCTTCCGGAGCAATCGTGATCATCTGGGAACATCTTCGGCGGCGTCCCGCCGGCACCGCACGGGCCACACCTTCCGCCGGACCGGCCGGCCGGGAACGCAGCTCCTCCGTTGCAGCCTGCGGGGGCTCCTCCGGTTGAAAGGTGACTGCCAAAGTGCAACCACATACGCTGTGTAGCGCGGCTTGATCGCAATCAGGATGCCGGCGGAAATCTCCACGACCCCCACGATAAGCATTGCCGTGCGGCTGCCGAAGGGCATCACATCAACAAGTCACGGGGCCACATTGCCCTCCCAGTTTCGTCAGGACGCTGGCAACTTATCCAGGCCGAAGACGCCGGAACGGCAACGGAACCGGCCAAGAGGATCAGGAATGATTCTGTCAACTCAAGTGAGGACCACTTTGGCAATCCAAGCCGGGACCACCTGAGCGTGGACCGCGCCGGGCGGTTATGCGTTGGCCCTAGTGTGTTGGAGGCGGTAGGAGTCGGTCCCGGTTTCGATGATGGTGCCTTTGAAGGTGAGGCGATCGACGATGGCTGCGCAGAGGCGCGGGTCCGTGAAGGTGCGCGTCCAGTCGGAGAAGCCCGAATTTGATGCGATCGCCACGCTCGCCTTCTCCTCGCGCTCGGTGAGAACCTGGAAGAGGAGCTCGGCCCCACGCCTGTCGAGCTCCATATACCCCAGCTCATCGATCAAGAGCAGATCCACCCTTCCGTAGCGGGCGATGGTGCGGGCGAGCTGCTTCTCGTCGGCGGCTTCGACGAGCTCGTTCACGAGCTTGGTCGCGAGGGTGAACTTGACTCTGTATCCCTTCTCGGCGGCCGCGGTCCCCAAGGCGATGAGCAGGTGGGACTTCCCGGTTCCGGAGTCTCCGATGAGGCACAGCGGGTCGCCTCGTCGGATCCATTCGCCCTGCGCGAGCTGGTGGACGGTGGCGGGGTTAACGTTCGGGTTGGCCTCGAAGTCGAAGTCGGCGATCCATTTCTGTCTGGGGAACCCGGCCCCGCGGACGCGGCGCTCGATGGAGCGGCGGTCGCGGTCGTCGCACTCGGCCAGGAGGACCTCGGCGAGGAAGCCGGTGTAGGAGAGCTGCTCGCGCTCGGCGACTTTGATCGCCTCCTCCATCACGGCGCGCATCGTGGGCAGGTGCAGGCGCCGGCAGGCCTGCTCGACCGCGGCCTGGGCCGCTTCCTCGCTCATGCTGCGCTGGCGGCGCAGGGTCGTGGCGACCCTCGTGACGGTGGGGCTCATGCTGTTGTTCCTTCGCTCTCGGCCGGGGACTTCCCGGGCTTCTTGCGCCGTTTGAGGAGTTCGTCGTAGGCGGTCACGCTCGGCACCGGGCGGGTGTCCTTCGGCAGGCCCGCAATCACCGCGGCGGGATCGGTGAGCCGGCGCTGGGTGAGGCTGATGACGCGGTGCTCGACGGGTTCGGGCTGCTGATGGGGATGATGCATTCCGAGGGTGGAGCCGTTGGCGTGCATCCTGGCCTCGATGGCGACGACGTCGGCCGAGACCGCACCGACCGAGAGCGCTGCCCGGATCCCGGCGATCACGTCCGAGGCGCGCAGGCTGCGGTGGAGCAGGAGCACATCGATCAGCTCTCTGGTGCCGGCGGCGTCGCCGTTGACCTTGCGGGACTCTGCCCAGAACGCCTCATGGGCGCTGGTGAATGTCCCCGACTCCCTCGCCCTGGCAAGCGCGGTCGAGCCCGGGAGGGCGCCGGGCTTGCGGGCAAGGACCTCGAGGTAGTGGTCGAGCTGGACGGACTGCCCGTAGCGCTCGACAACACGCTCGTGCCGGGCCACCTGGGTGCGCCCGTCGAAGACGACCAGCTCCGTCGCCCGCAGGGAGACCCGCACCTTCCGCCCGATCAGGCGGGCCGGGACCGAGTACTTGGCCTGCCGGACCGTGATCAGCGCCGAGCGGTCCACCCGCGGATACAACGGCAGGCCCGGGTCGAACCTCTCGGCGGGCAGCGGGGCGAGGAAGGGCCTCTCGGCCTCGAAGTCCTCCCCGATCGTGCGCGGCCGGCCAGTGATCTTCCGGTTGAGGTCCTGGGCTTCCCATTCCCGGATCCTCTCGTTCAGCTCCGCCAGGGAGGACACCTCGGGCACCGGGGTCAGGCGCCGGCGGCGGAACCAGCCGACCTCGCCCTCGACTCCGCCCTTCTCGTGGGCGCCCTCCACCCCTGGGATGCAGTAGAACGGATCGAAGCCGGCCGTCGACCGGAACAGGATCCAGCGCTCGTTCTCATCCCGGACGCGCCCCGCCCCGAACACGACCCGCCGGACCGCCGAGGAGAGATTGTCGTACCTGATGTGGCGGGTCGGCACCCCGCCGAACTCGTCGAACGCCTCGAGATGGCCTTCGAGGAAGGCCTCCTGGGACTGGGTGGAGTAGACGCGGTGGACCGCGCGGCCGCTGTGGCTCAGCCGCATGATGAACATGTGGCACTTCGTCCTCACCCCCGCCAGGACGATCCAGACCTCGCCGAAGTCGACCTCGGCTTCCTCGCCCGGGGCGTGCTCCTGAGGCACGACGGCGTCCGCGGCGACACTTCCACGCTCGGCGGCGATCTCCGCCCGTCGAGCGCGCACGTAGTTCCGCACGGTCGAGTACGACGGTGCGACGTCGGCGCCATGCCGCTCGACGAGGACTTCGGCGACGCGAACGGCAGAATGCCGCTGCTTCCTCGGCGCCTCCAGATCAGCGCGGAGCATCTGGTCGATCTCGGCCCTGAACGGCCCCAGCCGAGGGGCAGACCGGACGCGGGGCTTCTTCGGCGGGGGCTCCGCCGATGTCAGCGCCTGCCGCACGGTGTTCCGGCCCACACCGTGGCGTTTCGCCAGCGCGCGGATCCCCAGACTCTCGACGCGCGAATCCCTGCGAATGCGAGCGAACAACTCCACCCGCGGCTCCATCCTCATCCTCCACCTCCGGCAATCAGACTCGACTCGTCTGATCACGGTGGAGGGTGGGTCCGGCTTAGATTGCCGCCGACACTCCCAAGACCCCCAAGTGGGTCCCGCTTAGATTGCCAGGGTGGGTCCCGCTAAGACTGTCAAAACCACCGGAACGCCCCGTACGCCGGTTCTACCGGGGCCCGGTGCAGGGCCCGGCCCGCCCGGTCGCCCGGCGGGGACGGGAATGGAAGGGGCAGCCACGATCTCTCCTCTCATAATGACGACCTCATCGTGATGACGCTTTTGTGGGGGGCGCGGACCGCCTTTCCGTCGCCGGGCGGCGGGACCGCCGGCGCCCGGCGTGAAAATGGGTCCCAGGAAGTACGAACAGGGCCGTGACGGGAGTCCACTAGGGTTATGCCCCTGCCCTCCGATCCGTTTCGTGTGCGGGCTGGCCGCGGCGCCCGGGAGCCGCTCCCGCATGGGGGAAGAGTAGCCCGGTGGGGCCCGAGGCGCCCGGGCTCCCACCCAGGGTTCGCGGCGCCCGGGCTCCCACCCAGGGTTCGCGGCGCCCGGGCTCCCACCCAGGGTTCGCGGCGCCCGGGATGAAATGCAGGACAGGGCGGCTGGATCTATGCCGTGGAGCCGGCGGCACTGTGCCCTCGTCTCATCCAAACCATCGAGACGGGACTCCCTGGCCGCGCCGCCAGGCAAGCCGGCGGCGTTGCCGGCTGCGCTGTCTGGTCATTGATCCGCGCCATTGCCGCGCTTTCGCGGGCCAGAGCGATGGCGGCGACTGCCGAATCCCTGTCCGGGTAGGGGCCGGATACGGCAAGTACCTTTCCTGTGAGGGAGAGCAGTCTGAACTCGTAGTACCCCCGGCTGTTGACCAGCAGTTCGAATGTTCCTGTCATGGCTGCACTTGTTCCTTTGCTCCTTGATCAGCCACCCGCCCTTGCCTGCGGGCATCGGCGTGAGGGCACGCACCTGTTCACCCCGGGGGCCGCCCCGGACGGCCGCGGTGATTCCGCAGCCCGACGAGCCAATAGGCGCCGGCGCCCATGAGGACAAAAGCCGCAACCCCCAGGACTGTGAATTGCAGGGCGATGCCCAGGATCAGCACCACGAAGCCCACCGAAACGGTCAGGATGCTGAACACGGCGCGGGCCGGGAGTGAAGGGCCCAACGAGCCGGAGAGCAGTTCCCGGGCCAGCTTGGGATCCTCGACCGTCAGCTCTTGTTCCAGCTCTTCGAGCTGTTTTCGTTCTTCATTGGACAACGGCACCTGAGCCTCCTCCCTACATCGGGGTGGCGTCTTCGGCAGCTCCGGGGCATCTGCGCCCCGGCAGAAGTGCTGCCGCCAACCCGTCCAAAAAGATCTCTAGCCGCGCCCGCTGCCCTGTTTCGCGGCAGGAACGAGGTAAGCCTGTTGAGATTCCGGCCGGTGCGGGATCAGATATCTGAAACGAACTGTAGGGTAGACTTTACTACAGAAAATTCCGTGAAAAAAGAGGCAGCGCTCCTCCACGACGATCCGGCCAGGGTCCTGCCGGACCGCGAGTACTGGTCGCTCCTTCGGCAGGCCCGCTTCGGCCAGGCCCGTGACCTACGCGGCAGGCCAGCTCGACGTTGTCCCGACCAACGTCAAAGCCGTGGAGGGACACCTGCTCGTCCGCACGGCGCCCGGCATGAAGCCCGCCGAAGTCGTCCTCGGCGGCAAGGCCGCATTTCGAGGCCGACGGCCTCCTCCTGTGGAGGCGTGGAGGGCCTCGGTCCTGAGAAACGCCAGGATGCTCGAACGCCGCTCCGAGGTCGAGGCGGCCGAAGCGGCAGGCAGCGAGTCCTGGCTCCCCACCGCCAAGGACGTCTGCGTCGAGATCGCCCCGGAGCGGGTCGAGGGCCGGCAGTTCCGGCTCTGATGCATTGGTGTGCCGTTGCTGCTCCCCAATCCATTTCCAGCGAGAAGGCGACCCACCCCGTGGCCATCGACTACGACGGACTGCGCCCGGACCTCAACGAGTCCCCGGGCGACTCGCTCGAGGCCGTGAAGTCAGCCAACGCCCCGGTGCGCGGAGCGTCGTCCGCGACCTCGACGGGGACGACAGCGGCAAGGGCGAGGCCCTACCGGGAGGGGAGATCCTCACAGGCGAGCTGACCGTGCAGGTCATCCCAAGGGCGAGGACGAATTCGTCTGCCAGTCCTGCTTCCCGTCCGGCACTGCTCCCAGAAGGCCAGGGAGAGCACGGGCGCGCCTACTGCAGGGACTGCGAAGGCTGATGCAACGTCGCCGACCCCTGGCCCATCGGACGGCAGCGCCTGCCGTTGCCCCATCGCCGGGGCGCGGCGCCCTCATTCCCTCGGCCGTGCCCGCACGGCTACAGTCGAGAGCATGAGGGAGGGAATCGACGTCTGCGGTCCCGACGAGATCGAGGAGGGCACGGCCCGCGTCATCGAGCCCGAGGAGTCGGGCTTCGACGAGTCGATCGCGCTCTTCCACACGGAGACCGGCTGCTTCTTCGCACTCGATGACAGATGCACCCACGAGGACGCCTCGCTCGCCGAGGGCTGGATCGAGGGCGAGACGGTCGAATGCCCGCTGCACTCCTCCAGCTTCAGCCTGCGCACCGGGAAGGTCCTCTGCCTGCCGGCCACCCGTGACGCGCGTACCCACAGGGTCGAGGTCGCCGGCGGGCGCGTCGTCCTGTACCCGGGCGTCGATGCGGACGGGGCGGCCCGCGCCAACGAGTAGGTAGACATCCACAGGGGGTGTCCCTGCGCAGACAGCCCTCCCCTTTCGAAGCCCGCGACCCCGGGCGCCTCCACCGTCCCGGGCCGGTGGGTGGGAGCTCCAAGGAACGTGCGTGCTCGTCGGGACCGGACACAGCCGGTGGCACATCGGCCCAGCTGTTACCTCCCAGATCCACAGCAACTGCAGAAAGGCGCGTCGCCCATTGCATTCTTCTACACGGCGTAGAAGAATGGGATACGGCATATGTGGTAGCCGACAGGCCATTTCCAGCCCGGGAACCGCCGTGCTGCCGTCCCGACGTCGGCCCACGGGCGTGCCCGACCAAGGCCCCCCGCCCGCTGCTCTGCGGCAGCCGCGCGGCCATGGTCGGCCGCGCCCGGATTCAAGGGCCGCGTCGAGCCGACTGACGAACCGACCGCTGAGGAGCAGCCATGAAAGGAATTCCGGAGCCTTCTCACCTTGTCCGGGCAGGCTTCGACGAGTGGGCCCCGGAGCCCGGGGCCTTCGTCGAACTGCGGAGTGGGGGTGCGATCATCCGTGCGGGCAGGATCGAGGCCGTCATGCCCGACGCAAGCGGGTTCTGGCTGGGGGCCGACGGACTCGACACCCGGCAGTACGTGGGCCTCAGCTCGGACTGCCCCGAGATCTGGATCCGTTCCGACTCCCCGGTCGGGAGCCTGGACACATCCCTGGGATCCAGCGCGGGCGCCGTGTGACGCCGTCCCCGGAGGTCGCGGGCCACCGGCACCCGGGGTGCCCGCCTCGTCGGTCAGGCGCCCCCAGAACGCGAGCGCCCCACCTGTTGCCTATTTCTACGCTTCGTAGAATACTGGAATCAATCCGGCATTTGAAATACTGGATTAGCACTGCCAGTCAGGAGCCGTCATGCCGTCCCATACTGCCCGTCCCCAGGCCCCGGTCCAGCGCCATCTCCCAGGCCAGCGCCTTCCGTTGGTCCAGCGTCTTCCGTCGGCCCGTCCGCGCCCGGCCGGGCCCCAGGCCTTCGGCCATCAGGAGTACCTGGTCACAGCCCTGATGGAGGCCGGGCTCAGCGAGGAGCAGGCGCGGCAGCAGTTGTCCCGCCTGGCTGCGGGCGATGTCTGGAGCGGGTGAAGACCCGCGGGGACGGCTGTGCCGGGCGCGCTCGTCAGGCCGACCCTGCAGGGAGCCCGGGATCGGTCGCCGGACCCGCAGCGGCCGCCGGCCCCGGCGGGGCACGGGCAGCCCAGCGCCGGCCGTCGGGCCGGGGAGCTGCGCCTGAGGGCTGGACTATTCCTTGACGACAGTGAGCAGGACGACACTGTCTTCGATCGCGTCGAGGCTGTGCCGCGCGGGCGGGATGGCCAGGAGGTCGCCGGTCCGGCCCTCCCATGCATCGGCGCCGGCGTTGAGCCGCACCCGGCCGCGGAGCACGATCAGGGTTGCCTCGCCGGGGCTGCCGTGCTCGGTGAGCGAGATCCCGGCGAGGAGGGCGACCAGCGTCTGGCGCAGGGACTGTTCGTGGCCGCCGTAGACCGTGGTGGCGCTTCGCCCGGCCGAGCCGGCGGCTGCCCGGTCGAGGTGTTCCCGGGCCAGGGCGTCCAGTGAGAACTTCAGCATGGGTTGCCTTTCCGAAGTCGGTGCCGGACTTCCGATGCTACGGCAGGGCGGTCGGGCAAGGGCCGGCGTGCGTTGCGGGGCTGGGCGGTCTGCGGGCTTGGGGGGGCGCCGATCCGGTGGCGGAGGCCTAGGATCCGATGTCCTTCCGTGGTTAGAGTCACTGTGACGGCAGTGCCTGCAGTTCGGCTGCTGTTTTCACATGATCAGGGTGTTCGGCTGGCGGCAGAGCCCCGCCACGATCAGGGAGGTGGAAGGCCGCGATGAGCGCCTCGGCCGAGCTTGGGGGGTCCGGGGGCGCGTCTGGTGCGCCGGTCAGCATCCAGCTGCTCGGCCGGTCCGCGCTCTGGTGCGCGGGCCAGGAGCAGCCGGACCGGGTGTTCAATGGGCGGCTGGCGCGCCAGCTGCTGCGAATGCTCGCGGTCTCGCGCGGAACGGTGCTGTCCAAGGACGTCGCGATCGAAGCACTGTGGCGCGGCCGCCGACCGGCCGACGCGGCCGGGAACGTCGAGATCCTGGCCAGCCGGGTCCGCCGTGCTCTTGGCGACCGGACGCTCATACGGGCCGGGTCCGGCGGCTACACCCTCGTCGAGGACGACCGGTGCTGGGTGGATGTCGAGGCGTTCCTGGCCGCCGTGGGACGGGGGCAGTCGGAGTCGGGCCGGGATCCTGCCAGGGCCTTGTCTGCCTTCCGGGAGGCTCTGTCCCTGTGGCAGGGTGAGCCGTTGCCCGAGGACGCCTACGCGGAGTGGGCGCTCGAGCACCGCGCTCGCCTCTTCCGCACCCATCTGGAGGCCTTGGAAGGTGCAGCCGGTGCGGCGCTTGCCCTCGGCGATACCGCCGCGGCAGCGGCCTGGGCCCAGGCGGCCGTGGACGAGTCGCCGTTGCGGGAAGCCTCGGCCCTGCTCCTGGTCCGCGCCCTCGCCGACGACGGCGACCGCGCCGCCGCCTTGGCGGGCCTTGACGCGTTCGGTGAACGGCTGGCCCACGAGCTGGGCATCGGACCCTCGCCGGAGGCGCTCCGGGTCCGCCAGGAGGTGTTGGGGGGACCGATCCCGCCAGATATCCGGGCCGGGCGCGGGGCGCGGGAATGCATCGCACTTCGTGCGGGACTGTCCGCGCAGGCCACGGAGGTGGCGGCTTTGCTGGCGCTGACGGGAAGCCGCACCGACGCCTGCGTGGTCAGCGCCGCGGCCGGTCTGGATTTGCGCGCGACGCTGGATGCCCTGGCCGAGCTCGGCCGAGCTGGCCTGGCGGACGCAGGCGAGGCGGGCTGGTCCGCGGTGCCAGGCGCCGCTGAGGCTGCGGGCGCGGGCTTGGACCCGGTCGGGCGGGGCAGCCGCCACCTGCTGCTGGCCCGGGCCCTGTGCCAGCACGGCGCGGACCCGGCCGAGGTAGCCGCCCATCTGGCCGCGGGCGGTGATCGGCTCGCAGCGGTCGCCGCGTTTGCCGAGGCGGCTCGCATCCGGTTGAACCGGCTTGAAGACGCGCAGGCGCGGGCCTTGGCGGGTACGGGTCTTGCGATCGCCCCGCCGGGGCGGTCCCGTGCCGTGCTGCTGCAGATCCGAGCCGAAGGACGACGGCGTCAAGGGCTCCTCTCCCAGGCCCGGGCCGACCTGGATGAGGCGCTGGCCGAAGTTGACGACGGGCCCGAGCGGTCCCGGATCCTGGCCCGCCTGGCCATCCTGGAGGCGCGCTCCCAGGATGCGGCCCGGGGTGCGGGCCTGGCCGAGATGGCTGTGGCCGAAGCCGGTGAGGACCCGGCGGCCCTGGGCCAGGCACTGGCCGCGGGCGCGCTGGTGGACCTCTGGCTGGCCCGGCCGGGCCGGGCGGGGTCACTCGCCCGGCGCGCCCGCCGGCTGTTGGAACGCGTCGGCGACCCGGAAGGTACCGTCCGGCTCCTGCACTGGCGCGCCATGGCCGCCTTCGTTGCCGGCCGGCTCGTCGAGGCGGTCCCCCTCCTGGACCGCCTGGCCACACTGCCGTCGACGCTGTCGGAGACGTTGCGCCTGTGGAACCCGGGCGCGGCCCGCGGGCACGCCCTGGTTCTGCTGGGCGAGCCCGAAGCCGGCTTGAGGGAGATCGATGCAGCCTTGGCCAGGGCCAGCATCCTCGGCCAGCCCGTTGTGCACGGCTCGTTCCTGTGGCGTCGCAGCGAGGCCTTGGCCGCCCTCGGACGGCATGCCGAGGCGGTCGACTCGGCCGAGGCCGCGCTCGCCATCGCCCGGCAAGTGCATCACACCGAATGGGCGACGGCGTCGTTCCGAGCCCTGGGCATCGCCTGGCAGGGCGCCGGTGACCTGGAGCGCGCGGAAGCATCGTTCCGCGCCGCGCTGCGCGTTGGCGAGGCGAACCCGCTGTTCGCCGGCTGGGCGGCGGCCCGGCTGGGCCTGGTGCTGGTCGCCCAGGGGCGCCTCCTGGACGCCGGTCCGATCATTGACAGCTCGCTGCGCCACGGCGCGCCGCTGGTCCGGCACGAGGCGGATTGGGCGTATGCCGCCTTGCTGCATGCCAGCCGCGATCCCTCCGCGCCCCGTGTGGCAGCCGCCGCGCTGGCCTCTGCCCGCGCCGATGGCTATCAGGCCTTGGTGCCGCGGCTGGCTGCGCTGACCTGAGGGATGACTGCAGGCAATCTGCAGGGCGCTGCGGCCACCATGGGCACGGAGTCCGCTCATGGCCGATCGGGGACGGTGGCCATGACGGATGCTGCCCCTTGGCAGCCTGCCGGCGTTTCCGAGGACCCGTGAGGCGTGATGAGTACCGAAGGGCCCTGCTCAGGCGCCCAGTCAGGGAGTCCGTGTCCTGCCAGGAGGGATCGGCGTGGATGAGCCCATTTCGGCGCCGGGGAGTGGCCCGGTGACGGTCCGCGGCCACGGGCTGTCCGAGGACGCCGAGGTGCTGCGGGGCTACTACCGGCAGATGATGCTGATCCGCGTGTTCGACCAGCGCGCCGCCGAGATGTACACCAGGGCGAAGATCGGCGGCTACTGCCACCTCAGCCTGGGCGAGGAGGCCACCGTGGTCGGCCTGATGGCCGCGATGCGCCCGACCGACTACCTATTCTCCACCTACCGGGACCACGGCTACGCCCTGGCCCGCGGCTGCGAGCCCGAACGGGTGATGGCCGAGCTGTTCGGCCGCGCCACGGGCCTGTCCGGCGGTCGCGGCGGCTCGATGCACCTGTTTGACGCCGAGCGGCGGCTGCTGGGCGGGTACGGCATCGTCGGAGGCCAGATTCCCCCGGCCACGGGCGCTGCCCTGGCCCTGTCCTACCGGCACGGCCCGGGCCCGGGCTGCGAGGCGGTGATGTGCCTGCTGGGGGACGCGACCACGAACATCGGGGCGTTCCACGAGTCGCTGAACCTCGCCGCCGTCTGGCGGCTGCCGATCGTGTACGTGATCGTGAACAACCAGCTCGGCATGAGCACCCCGGTCGAGGCCGCCGCCGGGGAGCCCGAGCTGTTCCGGCGGGGCTGTTCCTACCGGATCCCAGGGAAACGGGTGGACGGCAACGACGTGCTCGCCGTCCGCGAGGCTGCCCGGGCCGCCCTGGACCGGGCCCGCGGCGAGCACCAGCCCATGCTGCTGGAGGCGGTCTCCTGGCGCTTGGGCGGGCACTCGGTGGTCGACCCGGCCCGGTACCGCAGCGAGGCCGAGAACCAGCAGGCCCGGGAGGCTGACCCGGTGCCGGCCTTCCGGGCCCGGCTGATCGGGGCCGGCGTCCTCCACCCCGCGGCCGCGGACCGGATCGAGGCCGAGGCCGAACAGGCGGTCGCCGGGGCCGTGGAGGCCGCCGACCGGGCCCCCGCCCCACAGGCCGAGACGCTGTTCGGGCACGTGTACGCCACACCGGCGGCGAACACGCACTACGGGCTCCCCGGGGACCCGGCGGTGCAGCCATGAGCATGATGACCTACCGGCAGGCGCTGCACGACACCCTGCGCGCCGAACTGCTCCGGGACGAGGACGTGCTGCTGATCGGCGAGGAGATCGGCGTGTTCGAGGGCTCCTACAAGATCACCGCCGGGCTCCTGGCAGAGTTCGGGCCCCGGCGGGTCCGGGACACCCCGATCTGCGAGGAGGGCTTCGTCGGAGTCGCGATCGGGGCGGCCATGCTGGGGCTGCGCCCGGTGGTGGAGATCATGACGATCAACTTCAGCCTTTTGGCCATCGACCAGATCGTGAACAACGCCGCGAAGGTCCGCTCGCTGTCCAACGGCCAGCTGCGCGTCCCGCTGGTGATCCGCACCCCCGGCGGGGGCCGGCAGCAGCTCTCCGCCACCCACTCGCAGAACCTGGAGGCCTGGTACGCCCACGTGCCCGGCCTGAAGGTGCTCGCCCCCGCCACCCCGGCCGATGCCAAGGGCCTGCTCACCGCGGCGATCCGCGACGACGACCCGGTGGTCGTGGTGGAGAACCTCGGACTGTACAACACCAAGGGCGAGGTCCCCGACGGGGAGCACGCCGTCGCGATCGGCACCGCCGCGGTCGCCAGGCCTGGCGCCGACGTCACGGTCATCGCCTATTCCCGTTCGACGCTGCTGGCCCTCGATGCGGCCGCCCGGCTCCAGGACGAGGGCATCTCAGTGGAAGTGGTCGACCTGCGCAGCCTGCGCCCGCTGGACCGGGAGGCCGTGTGCGCCTCGGTGCGCAAGACCAGCCGGGCCGTCGTGCTCGAAGACGACTGGCTCTCCTACGGCATCGGCGCCGAGATCGCCGCCACCATCCAGGAAGGAGCCTTCGGCCACCTGGACGCACCCGTGCGCCGCGTCGCCGCCGCGGAAGTGCCCCTGCCCTACGCCAAGGGGCTGGAACTGGCCGCGATGCCCGACGGGGCCGCGCTGGCCCGCGCCATCCTGGACACCCTCGACGCCACCGGCTTCACCGCTTGAGGAGGCCCTGATGACCGACGTGCTCATGCCCCGCCTCTCCGACACCATGGAAGAAGGCGTGCTCAGCGTCTGGCGCAAGCACGAGGGCGACGTCGTGCACCGGGGCGACGTGCTCGCCGAGATCGACACCGACAAGGCCACCATGGAACTGGAGGCCTACGACGAGGGCGTCCTGGCGCGCACCCTCATCGAGGAAGGTGCATCGGTGCCGATCGGCACCCCGATCGCCGTCATCACCCCCGGCGGGCCCGTGCCCGACGGCACCTCCGAAGCCCCGGCCCCAGCTCCCGTGGCCGCACCACAGCCGCCACCGGAAACGGTGCCCGAACCGCCCAGACCAGCGCCCACCCGGCCCCCGGCGCCACCGCCGTCGGCAGGCCTGACAGCCTCGCCGTTGGCCCGACGGCTCGCCCGCGAGCACGGCGTGGACCTCGCCGCGGTCCAGGGCAGCGGCCCCGGCGGTCGCATCGTGCGCGCCGACATCGACGCCGCCGTCGCCCGCACCCCTCCCTCGGCCCCGCCGCCGTCGGCCCCCGAGCCGGCCGCACCGCCGGCTGCCCTCGGTGCGGACGCCGAGGAGGTCCCCCTGAGCCGGATCCGGCGGCTGACCGCCCAGCGCCTCACCGCAAGCGCCGCCCAGGCCCCGCACTTCTACCTCACCCGCACCGTGGACGTCGACGCCCTGCTGGCCTTCCGAGCCCAGATCAACAACGGCCTCGCAGAGGGCGGCGCCAGGGTCAGCCTCAACGACCTCGTGGTCAAGGCCAGCGCGCACGCACTGGCCGCCCACCCCGAGGTCAACTCCTCCTGGGCCGGGACCCGGCTGCTGCGCCACCGCCGGGTCAACATCGGCGTCGCCGTCGCGCTGGAGGACGGGCTGATCGTCCCGGTGATCCACGACGCCGACCGGAAGAGCATCACCCAGATCAGCGGCGAAGCCCGCGACCTCGCCCACCGGGCCCGCACCGGGCGGCTGTCCCTGGAGGAGATCACCGGGGGGACGTTCACCGTCAGCAACCTCGGCATGTACGGCATCGACCAGTTCACCGCCGTCATCAACCCGCCGGAGGCCGCCATCCTCGCCGTCGGCGCCGCCGCCGCCGCCCCGACCGTGCGCGAGGGCCAGCTCGCAGTCGCCGCCATCATGACCCTGACACTGGCCATCGACCACCGCGTCCTGGACGGCGCAGCAGGCGCACGCTTCCTGGCCGACCTGGTCGCACTGCTGGAACACCCCCTGCGGATCCTGCTGTGAACCCCGTCCACGACACCACCAGGCCTCAGAGCAGAAGGGAGAACCTCATGAGCGGACCATCCCCTGGTCTCATCCCGGCAGGGGCATCGGCCCGGCCGAACGGCCCGAACCGGCTCGCCGGAACCGCATCACGGCAGCGGTGGCAGACCGGCCCGCCCCGAACGGACCCCTCCGGAGGGTGGCCGGCATGAGCGCCCAGGACACGCCGACGGTAGCCGGGCAGGGGGCCGGCACGCGGCCAGGGGCCCTGGGCTCGTCGGTGGCGCTGCACGCGTGGATGGCCATCTCTGGCCTGATCATGGTGCTGTTCCTGCTGGTGCACATGTACGGCAACCTGAAGATCTTCGAAGGCCGGCAAGGATTCGACGGGTATTCGCAGTTCCTGCGCGAGGCGGGCGAGCCGCTGCTGCCCTACTCGGTGGCGCTGTGGATCGTGCGGGCGGTGCTCTCTGTCAGCGTCCTGGCCCATGTGCTCTCGGCCTTCATCCTGTGGCACCGGTCGAGGGCGGCCACCGGCGGAAGGGGCGGGTGGCGCTACGCGTCCACCCGGAACCGCCGGGGCGTGCAGCGCACTTACGCCTCGTTCATGATGCGGTGGGGCGGGATCGTCATCGGGCTGTTCGTCGTGTACCACATCCTGAACATGAGCGCGGACGTCATCGACCCCGGTGGCGCCTCGGCGAGCCCCTACCAGCGCATGGTGAACAGCTTCTCCATCTGGTGGGTGGTGCTCTCCTACGTGATCGCGCTGATCGCGCTCGGCTTCCATCTGCGGCACGGCGTCTGGGCCGCGTTCGCCTCCCTGGGGGCCAATTCGAGCATGGCGCGCAGGCGAACCCTGAACCAGACGGCCATCGCGGTTGCAGCACTGATCACGGTGGGCTTCCTGATCCCGCCGCTGGCGATCTTCGCGGGGTGGGTGCGGTGAGGGCCGAGCTGTTCACAACCGGGGAGCCGATCGCGGACACCAAAGCACCCACGGGCCCGATCCAGGACCGGTGGGACGCGCGCCGCTTCGCCCTGAACCTGGTCAGCCCGGCCAACCGAAGGAGGCGCTCGGTCATCGTCGTGGGCACCGGGCTGGCCGGGGCCTCCGCGGCGGCGACCCTGGGCGAGGCCGGCTACCGGGTGAAGAGCTTCTGCTACCAGGACAGCCCCCGGCGCGCGCACAGCATCGCCGCGCAGGGCGGGATCAACGCCGCCAAGGACTACCGCAACGACGGCGACAGCATCCGCCGGCTCTTCTACGACACCGTCAAGGGCGGAGACTACCGCTCCCGCGAATCCAACGTCTACCGGCTCGCCCAGGTCAGCTCCGCGATCATCGACCAGTGCGTCGCCCAAGGCGTTCCCTTCGCCCGCGACTACGGCGGCCTGCTCGACACGCGCTCGTTCGGCGGGGTGCAGGTCTCGCGGACGTTCTACGCCCGCGGACAGACGGGCCAGCAGCTGCTGCTGGGCGCCTACCAGGCACTGGAACGGCAGGCGGCCGCCGGGACGGTCCGGGTCGGCACCCGGCACGAGATGCTCGAGCTCATCGTCATCGACGGCGCCGCCCGCGGGGTCGTGGTCCGGGACCTCGTCACCGGCGGGCTCCGCGCCCATCTGGCCGACGCCGTCGTGCTGGCCACCGGCGGCTACAGCAACGTCTACCACCTCTCCACCAACGCCATGGGCTGCAACGCCTCGGCCATCTGGCGGGCACACCGCAAGGGCGCGTTCTTCGCGAACCCGTGCTTCACCCAGATCCACCCCACCTGCATCCCCGTCAGCGGCGTCCACCAGTCCAAGCTGACCCTGATGAGCGAGTCGCTGCGCAACGACGGGCGCATCTGGGTGCCCCGCCAGGCAGGCGACGGCCGGGATCCACGCGAGATCCCGGAATCGGAGCGGGACTACTACCTTGAGCGGGCGTACCCCTCCTTCGGGAACCTCGTGCCCAGGGACGTGGCCTCCCGGGCCGCGAAGAACCAATGCGACGCCGGTCGCGGGGTCGGCCCGGGCGGGCGGGGGGTGTACCTGGACTTCGCCGAGGCGGTCGGACGGCTGGGCCGGGCCGCCATCGAGGAAAGGTACGGCAACCTGTTCGAGATGTACCAGAAGATCACCGACGAAGACCCCTACCAGGTGCCCATGCGCATCTACCCCGCCGCCCACTACACCATGGGCGGGCTCTGGGTCGACTACGACCTCGAAAGCACCATCCCCGGGCTCTTCGTCGTCGGCGAGGCCAACTTCTCCGACCACGGTGCCAACCGGCTCGGCGCCAGCGCCCTGATGCAGGGCCTTGCCGATGGCTACTTCATCCTGCCCAACACCATCAGCGGCTACCTCGCCCGCAACCCCCGCCCCGAGGGCCTCGACGAGACCCACCCGGCGGCGGTCGAAGCCGTCAAGGACGCCCGCCGGCGCATAGGCTCGCTGCTGGCGATCGACGGCCGGCGCACCGTGGAGTCCTTCCACCGGGAGCTCGGTTCCATCGTCTGGGAGCACTGCGGGATGGAACGCACCGCACTCGGGCTCCGCGAGGCCATCGATGCCATCGGCGCCCTCAGGGAGGAGTTCTGGGCCGATGCGAAGGTCACCGGCACCGACGGGGAACTGAACCAGACCCTCGAGCGGGCAGGCCGGGTGGCGGACTTCTTCGAACTGGCCGAGCTGATGTGCATCGACGCCCTCCACCGGGACGAATCCTGCGGCAGCCATTTCCGATCCGAAAGCCAGACCGCCGACGGCGAAGCCCTCCGCGATGACGAGCACTTCGCCTACGTCGCCGCCTGGGAGTTCACCGGCGACGGTTCCGCGCCCGTGCTGCACCGAGAACCGCTCGTTTTCCAGAACCTCGAACTGACGCAGAGGAGCTACAGATGAACTTCACCCTGCGGATCTGGCGCCAGCACGACGCGGACACCCCCGGCCGGATGGTCACCTACCCGGTGGAGGGCATCACCCCGGACATGTCGTTCCTGGAGATGCTCGACGTGCTCAACGAACAGCTCGCCGCCGCCGGCGACGAGCCCGTCGCGTTCGACCACGACTGCCGCGAGGGCATCTGCGGGATGTGCAGCCTGGTCATCAACGGCATCGCCCACGGCCCCCAGGCGCTGACCACCGCCTGCCAGCTGTACATGCGCCACTTCCGCGAAGGCGTCATCGACGTAGAGCCCTGGCGCTCCGAATCCTTCCCGGTGCTCAGGGACCTGATCGTGGACCGCAGCGCCCTGGACCGGATCATCCAGGCCGGAGGCTACATCAGCGCCCCCACCGGGGCGGCCCCCGACGCCGCCGCCGTGCTCGTGCCCAAAGAGGACGCCGACCGGGCCTTCGACGCCGCCACCTGCATCGGCTGCGGCGCCTGCGTCGCAGCCTGCCCCAACGGATGCGCCATGCTCTTCACCGGGGCGAAGGCAACCCACCTCGGCACGCTCCCCCAAGGCCAGCCCGAGCGCAGCTGGCGCGCCCTGGCACTGATCACACAGCACGACGCCGAGGGCTTCGGCGGCTGCACCCAGATCGGCGAATGCACCGCCGTATGCCCGGTCGGGATCCCACTGGATATGATCTCCCGCCTGAACGCCGACGTGCTCTCCGCCCTGCGCGGGACCCCGGGCCGACCATGACCGGCGCGGCGGTTCCGCTTCCACCGACAGCACAGACGGAGGTCAGGCCATGAACGACACTTTCGGTTCGCGGGGCATCCTCGCCCTCGGCACCCAGGAGTACGAGGTGTTCCGGCTGGACGCGGTGGAGGGCTCGGCCCGGCTTCCCTACAGCCTGAAGATCCTGCTGGAGAACCTCCTGCGATGCGAGGACGGCGCTCACGTCACGGCCTCGCAGATCGCCGCCCTCGCCGCGTGGTCCCCGGACGCAGAACACGGATCCGAGATCCAGTTCACCCCAGCCCGTGTGCTGCTGCAGGACTTCACCGGAGTCCCCTGCGTCGTGGACCTGGTCGCGATGCGCGATGCGATGGCAGCTCTCGGCGGCGACCCGCAGAGGATCAACCCCCTGATCCCCTCGGAGCTGGTGATCGACCACTCCGTGATAGCCGACGTCTTCGGAAGCACCGACGCGTTCGCCCGAAACGCGGAGCTGGAGTTCTCCCGCAACCGGGAACGCTACCAACTCCTGCGCTGGGCCCAGCACGCCTTCGACGACTTCCTCGTCGTCCCGCCCGACACCGGCATCTGCCACCAGGTC
Source organism: Sinomonas terrae (assembly GCF_022539255.1). NCBI lineage: Bacteria > Bacillati > Actinomycetota > Actinomycetes > Micrococcales > Micrococcaceae > Sinomonas > Sinomonas terrae. The sequence goes on along the minus strand of NZ_JAKZBV010000002.1, from coordinate 120,968 downwards.
AATCTCGAGTACCTCTCCCGCGTTGTCTTCACCCGCAACACTCCGGGCGGCGGTGGAGCGCGCCAGGCCTACCCCGACACGCTCGTGGGCACCGACTCCCACACGCCCATGGCCAACGGGCTCGGCGTGCTCGGCTGGGGCGTGGGCGGTATCGAGGCCGAGGCGGCGATGCTCGGCCAGCCGATGAGTATGCTCATCCCCCAGGTCATGGGCGTCAGGCTCACCGGGGCCCTGGGCGAGGGCGTGACAGCGACCGACCTCGTGCTCACCGTCGCCCACCTGCTGCGCAAGACCGGCGTCGTGGGCAAGTTCGTCGAATTCTACGGGCCCGCGATCGCCCAGATCCCCGTGGCCACCCGCGCCACCATCGGCAACATGAGCCCGGAATACGGGTCGACCTGCGCGATCTTCCCCATCGACGACGCCACCCTGGACTACCTCAAGCTCACCGGCCGCCCCGAGGAGCAGGTCCGGCTCGTGGAGGCGTACGCGAAGGAACAGGGGCTCTGGCACGACGGCAGCCATGAGCCGGTCTACTCCCAGACGATCGAGTTCGACCTGGCCCGGGTCGAGGCCTCCATCGCGGGCCCCAAACGCCCCCAGGACCGCATCCCGCTCGCCGACGCCCGACGCGTCATCGGAGCCTTCCTCGCCGAGGGCCCGAAGGTCTCCCAGGAGCTCACCGGGCTGGACGAGGCATCGGCCGAATCGTTCCCGGCCAGCGATCCCATCTCCGTGGACAGGACCAGCCCCGGGGACGAGCCCCTCGAGCGCCCTGGCCCCGGCCAGGACTCGCTCTACCCGTCGAACCCGGCCGAGGTGACACTGCCCGGGGCGGGGAAGGCCGCCATCGACCACGGCCACGTGGCCATCGCCGCGATCACCAGCTGCACCAACACCTCCAACCCCTCGGTCATGGTCGCCGCCGGGCTGCTGGCCAAGAAGGCCTCCGAACGGGGCCTCGCCTCCAAACCATGGGTCAAGACCTCCCTGGCGCCCGGGTCCCGGATCGTGACCTCCTACCTGCAGAAGGCCGGGCTGACCCAGTACCTGGACCGGCTCGGCTTCGAACTCGTCGGATACGGCTGCACCACCTGCATCGGGAACTCGGGCCCCCTGATCCCCCAGGTCGCCCAGGCCGTGGCCGCGAACGACCTCAAGGTCGCCTCGGTCCTGAGCGGAAACCGCAACTTCGAAGGCCGTATCCACCCCCAGACCCAGATGAACTTCCTCGCCTCCCCGCCGCTGGTGATCGCCTATGCCCTGGCCGGCACCATGGACACCGACCTGCTCGAGGACCCCCTCGGCGAGGACACGGCAGGGCAGCCCGTCTACCTGCGCGAGATCTGGCCCACGAGCCGGGAGGTCGAAGACCTCATCGCCAGCACAGTCCAAGCGCAGATGTTCACAGACGGCTACTCAGGCCTCTTCGACGGGGACCACAACTGGCGCACCCTCGAAATCCCCACCACCGACAGATTCGCCTGGGACGAGGCCTCCACCTACGTGCGCAGGCCCCCCTTCTTCGACGGCATGGGCCGCGAATCGCAGCCCCTCACCGACATCTCCGGCGCCAGGGTCCTCGCACTCCTGGGCGACTCGGTCACCACCGACCACATCTCGCCCGCCGGCGCCATCGGGACACACACCCCGGCAGGGCGCTACCTGCTCGAGCACGGCATCGGCCCGGAGGACTTCAACTCCTACGGCTCACGCCGCGGCAACCACGAGGTGATGATCCGGGGCACCTTCGCCAACATCCGCCTGCGCAACCAGCTCGTGCCCGGCACCGAGGGCGGGTTCACCCGGCACCTGCCCGACGGGGAGCAGCTGAGCATCTTCGAGGCCTCGCAGAAGTACCTCCGGGAGAACACGCCCCTGATCGTCATCGCCGGCGCCGAGTACGGCTCCGGGTCCTCCAGGGACTGGGCAGCGAAAGGCACCCTGCTGCTGGGCGTCAGGGCGGTGCTCGCAACCTCGTTCGAACGGATCCACCGTTCCAACCTGATAGGCATGGGCGTACTGCCGCTGCAGTTCCGCCACGGCGAAAGCGCAACGACCCTCGGGCTCACCGGGGAAGAGCTCTACACCGTCACCAGCCTGGCCGGAGACCGGAGCGTGCCGAAAGAGGTCACCGTCCGCGCCGAAAACGGCGGGGCCGTCACCGAGTTCACCACCCTCGTGCGCATCGACACCCCGGCCGAGGCCACCTACTACCGCAACGGCGGCATCCTGCCCTACGTCCTGCGCCAGCTCCTGCGGCCCCGGCCCGCATGACACGTCGACCCCCACGAGAATCGGCAAACAGGAAGGAAGGCACGGACCATGGCAGGTGCACACCACATCAGCGTCAGCAGCCCCTACCGGGAACGCACCGCCCAAGATGGCACCAGAGTGCTGGTCGACCGGATCTGGCCGCGAGGACTGACCAAGGAAAAAGCAGACCTCGACGAATGGTGCAAAGCCGTGGCCCCCTCGCCCGAGCTGCGCAAGTGGTACAGCCACGACCCGGAACGCTTCGAAGAATTCGCCCACCGATACCGGCAAGAGCTCGAAGAACCGGAGAAGGCCGACGCCCTCCAGCACCTGAAGGAACTGGCCGGCCAGGGAAACCTCACCCTGCTCACCGCCACCCAGCACGCGGACATCAGCCAGGCAGAAGTACTGGCCGACCTGATCCGAAGCTGACCGGCCCGCCCGGGCCCGTCAGCGGTGTCAGCCGGGACCTTGGCGAACGGCCAGCCACCCTTCCCCCGGCCCGGGCCGGCGCGAATCAGCCGCTCATGCATCCCGGGGGACACAAGGGCGAAGAAGAGCAAGCCATGAGGATCGCAGTCATCGGAGGAACCGGAACGTCCGGGACCGCAACCGTGGAGGCCCTCCGCCACCTCGGCATGGACGCCGTGCCCGCCTCGCGCGCCACCGGCACAGACCTGCATACCGGTGAAGGCCTCGCCGATGCGCTCCACGGCGCCGCCGTCGTGATCGATACCTCCAACGCCCGGCCCTCAGCCCCGTCGGCCGACGTCGCCACCGCCATGGGCGCCGCGGCCCGGCGGGTCGTCCAAGCCTGCGCACAACAGCGCGTACGGCACCTCGTGTTCCTCTCCATCTGCAATATCGACAGCCCCGAATTCGACGACTACCCGTACTACCTCGCCAAGCGGGAACAGGAGCGCGTGATCCGCGAAAGCGGCTGCTCCGCCACCATCGTCCGCTCGACCCAGTGGTACGAGTTCGCCCTCAACCCCGCTGCGGTGTGGTTCACCGACGCCGCTGTCGAAGTTCAGGACTGGCTGATCCAGCCGATCGCCGTCCGCACCGTCGCCGCCGTCCTGGCCGACGCCGTCCAAGACCGGCGACCGACCCGCGCCGTCACCGGTCCGGACATCCTGCGCCTGCCCGAGCTCACCACCCGCGTCCTGGCAGCGCACGGCGACGCCCGTCCCGTTCACGCCGTCACCCCCGCCACGGCCGGATTGGGCAACGGCGCGCTCCTGGCCCCGCCCGGAGCCGAGATCCTCGGCCCCGGCCTCGAATCATGGCTGTCCGCCCTGCACCGACACCCCTGACCCGCAGGGCGGACAGCCGAGGCGGGAAGCTCTTGGACGGACGGTAGTCCTTAGCTTGCAGCGTCCGCTCGTCTCACCGGGCAGCGGGGCGTCTAGTAGCCGGCGAACTCCTCGGTCCGGATGTCGTCCTCGTCCGCGCCCATATCCTTCAGCAGGCTGCGCATGGCCGCCACCATGCTGCGCGGGCCGCAGAGATAGTAGATAGGCGCGGTCAGGTCCTTGATGTGCTTGGAGATCATCTCTTTGTCGATGTGCCCGGTCTCGCCCTCCCATGCCCGCTCCGAGTCCTCGGGTTTCGTCATGGTCGGCACGAAGACGATGCTGTCCTCTGATTCGCCGAGCCTGACCATTTCGTCCAGGAAGGGTGCGTCTTCAGGGCGTCGGTTGGAATGGAACGCGAAGATCCGATGGCCACTCTTGTCGCGCACCGACTGCAGGGCGATGCTGCGTACCGGCGTGATCCCGATCCCCCCGGTGAGGAAGACCGCCGGCCGCGCGATGTTGTGGTGGAGGGTGAACGACCCATAGGGAGCATCCAGCGTCAGCTCCGTACCGACGGGCATGTCCTTGAGCACGCGTTTGAACGCGGTGTCGCGCATCCGCGTCGCGCACATCAGGAACGGCTCATAGGGTGCGCTGGCCAGGGTGAATCCCCGGGTGTTCCCCTCGCCGTCCGTCTCTGGCGGATCAATCAGGGTGTAGTCGGCGAACTGGCCCGCCTGATAGGTGAAGCCTTCAGGCTTTGCGAAGCGGAATGCCATCGTCCCTTCAGCGATCTGTTCCTTTTCGATCAGTCTTGTCGTCGGCAGTGTCATGCTCACATCTCCTTTCGAGGATGGCCTTCCGGCCCGTTCGATCCGCTGTTCTGTTGCATTCCCTTGTTTCGCGCCAAGAACGCCTCCCCCGGACACCACCCCCTCGTCTCCAGGCCGTCGGAGGCCCTTGCCGCCGGCCCGCAGACAGCCGGAAGCCATGGGCGGGCGTACCCCGGCGGACACGCTGTGGGTGCCGGCTCTGGGCGTGCGCCTACTGAGCGGTGATGACGACTTTGAGCGCCTTCTCCGTGGCGGCGTTGGCGAAGGTGTCGTAGGCGTCCATGATCTGGCCGAATGAGAACCGGTGGGTCACGAACTTGGCCGGGTCAATCTCGTCGGCGATGATCTTGGCCAGGAGGTCCGGTGTCGTCGTCGCGTTCACAAGTCCCGTGGTGATCGTGATGTTGTTGATCCAGTCGCGGTCGATTGGGAACTCGACTGGCTTGCCGTGCACTCCGACATTCGCGACGCGGCCACCAGGGCGGATCGCGCCGAGAGCCGTGGCGAACGTGGCAGGGAGGCCGACGGCCTCGATCGCGACGTCTACCCCGAGCCCGTCTCGGCTGAGCTTCTTCAGCTCGGCTGCGACGTCAACGCCCTCGCCGACCTGGACCAAGTCGGTGGCGCCGAACTTCTTGGCCTGCTCGAGCCGGTATTCGTTGCCGTCTACGGCGATGACCTTCGACGCGCCCGCCGGGCCTGCCGTCATGATCGCTGCGAGCCCGACGGGACCCGAACCAACGACGGCGACCTCGTCACCGTCCTTGACAGCGCCGTTGAGGACGCCGATTTCGTACCCCGTTGGGAGGATGTCGCTGAGCATGGTGCCCTGCTCGGCGCTGACGCCCTCGGGCAGCGGGATGAGCCCGTTGTCAGCGAACGGCACGCGCACGTACTCGGCCTGAGTCCCGTCGATGAGGTGGCCGAAGATCCAGCCGATCCCGCCCAGGGTCTGGCAGTGGGAGGTCAGGCCGGCCTTGCAGAAGTCGCACTCCATGCATTTGCTGATGCACGAGACGATGACACGGTCGCCGACCTTGACCTTCGTGCACTCCGGGCCGATCTCGGTGACGGTTCCGACACCTTCGTGGCCCAGGATCCGTCCGTCGGTCACGGCGGGGACATCGCCTTTGAGGATGTGCAGGTCGGTTCCGCAGATCGTGGTGGTCTCGATCTTGACGATCGCGTCCGTGGGGTCCTTGACGACCGGGTCCGGAACGTCCTCCCAGACTTTCTGACCGGGGCCGTGGTAGACGAGCGCCTTCATGGTGGACCTTTCTGGGTTGTGGTGCCTTCCTGTGGGGTAGGCGGGGCGTCCGGCGGTGCGAGCCTGTTCCAAGCCCTCCAGGAACGCCAAGATCACCTCCGTGTAGCGGTCCAGGGAAAAGATCAGAGTGACGTTGACGCTGATCCCCTCCGCCAGACAGTCGGTGATCGCAGGCAGGCCCTGCTTGGCTGCCGGGATCTTGATGAACAGGTTTGTCGTGTCCACAAGCCACCACAGCGCGCGAGCCTCGGCGATCGTGCGGCCGGTCGGGTGGGCGATCCCCGGGTCGACCTCTATGGACACCCGCCCATCCACTCCATCGGTCGCCTCGTAGACCGGGCGGAGCACGTCGCATGCCTGGCGCACGTCGGCCCCGGCCAGTTCCCGCATCGCCTCCTCCTCCGACACCTGGTGCAGGGTCAAGTCCCGAATCTGCTCGTCATAGGAATCGCTCTCGCTCACGGCTCGGGCGAAGATCGTCGGGTTGGTCGTCACCCCCGACACCCCACGATCGCGAAGCGCGGCGAGGCTGCCGCTGGTCTGCCGATCCCGGCTGAGGTCATCCAGCCAGACCGAGACTCCGGCCGTGCGCAGACTTGCCAGCGAGTCCGTCATCGACACCCTCCGCCTCCGCGTGCCATACCAGCCATTCCGTTCATCGCTGGTCTTCTCCGAACGACTCCTATTCCGGTCCGCGTAATCCTCCGATGGAGCTCCGGCTCGCGCCGGGGCGCGATGCCCAGCCCATCGCCTCCCACACGTGGTGACAGACAGTCATCAAGCTTCAGCGCAGGCCGTCGAGCTGAAACCGGCGGCCTCCGCCTCCATGTTCACGCTGGAGGGCTGCAGGTTCCCTGCAGGCCCGAGGACGGTCCGGGTGCTCCAGTGACAGGGCCCCGCCAGTCGCCCGCCGGATTCGGTTGCGGGCGGGGAAATACCGCGCATGGCGTACCGCAGGAACAGATACGATCCGTGTCGGCGCACGGTGAGAAGCTCAGCTCCTCCTTGGTCAGCGTCGCGCCCGCCGACTGCGGACCGCAGGCTCGCGCCGCCCCCGGCAAGCCTATGCACGGCCCTCACGGGCGCACAGCCTGCCCCGGGCCACGGGATCGAGAGCAGTCCCCGTCGCCCACCCTGGGGGCCGGGATCCCCATGCCCGGAGAGCAGCTCCGAGCCTCCCCGCGGCCCGGATGAGGGGGCGATGCCCCCAGCCTGCGGAACGGACTGGTACGCGAAGAGGACCATCGCGAGTCAGCCGGCACCAAGGGCCACCGCTGAGGGTCCCAAATTCCACGCCCCCGTCACCCGTCAGCAGGTTCGTGTTCGTCGTCGGCGGCATAGGCGCCCAAAGGCTCCTTCACGTCTTCAAGATCGGGTCATAGCCCGTTTCTCACGTACTCAGGTCCCACCCGTTAGTGCGTAAAACGCGGACTGAGAACCCCGGAAAATCAAGGCAGTGCGGCCCTCAAGTCGCCGAAACCCCCAAGAGTGGCACGACTCAGGTTCGAGTGTGGTCCTCGTGTCGGGGGAGCCGAGCGTGTAAGCCTGGGTCGGGTCGGGAGCGCCCAGATCGACTTTGAATCTTTCACCGACCCCCGCCTCTGCGCCGCGATCGTGGACCGGCTCACCTTCAACGGCACCATCATCCAGACCGGCACCGACTCCTACCGCCTCAACCCCACACGCCTTCACAGCTGACGCCCTGCGAACAATCGAACGCCAAGCAGCGCCCGTTAGGGGCGCTCGGGTTGCGCATGCCCGCAAGCAGATCCGCTTGCGGGCGGCCAGGAAGCTACCGCCTGCGCCGAACGATGATGAAGACCACCACCAGGACAACGAACAGAGTAGTGAGGACCCCGACTAGGGCTCCGGTACTGATCCCCATCCAGTCCTCCTCGCGGAATGTCGTGACACGACCGTATCAGCGTTCATACGTCAGCGGGGGCTGCACAATGGCGATCGGCTCAGCGGATAAGGCCCTCGATCGAGTAGCGGCGTTCGACGCCAGCCGTGGCCCGGCCCCACTCACTGCTCACGACTCGTTGCTGATGAGAGTCGAACACGTCCTGATCTTCAAACCGCTCCTCGACTGACCAGACCAGTGGATCGTCGGTTGGGATGACCTCGAAGGAGGTGCAGCCGACTTCGGCCCGCGTGAGCCTGACATGATCCGGCAGGTGAAGGCGCACGACTCGTGCCTCTTCCTCCGTCGAGCATACGAGCTGGCCAGTGATATGAATCTCGGTCATGCACCCACGGTACGGTGAGCTTCGCCGTCCGATAGCCGGTCCTCTTTCGGGCGGTTCGCTCGGGTCCCAGGAACTGGGCAGCCGACCTTCCGGCGGTAATGTACATCGGCAGCAGCCAGCCACAGGGAATCATCGGAATTCCGTAAGCGACGAATATCCCGATGTATACGCGCATCGCTCCAAGCAGGGCGGGCGGAAAGGCGTTGGCAAATTTCAGCAGGGCAAACACCGCCCCCCCGTGGTCCTATGTCAAGCCGTCATCCTGGTCTTCGTTCTGGTTGACATAGCAAGGCAGGTCCAGCCCCCACTGGCTTGCCCGCAGTCCATCGAGACGCTGGAGTATCGCCGACTTCGCCGCAGTGGAGGGGGGGTCGGAGACCACAGTCCCGGACCCGTGTGTGGGCGTTGCCGCTGGCGTGTTGGCCGGGACGAGTCCTGGAGGCGGAAAGGGAGTTGCTTCCGGATCAGCTCCTGCCGTCGGCTCGGCAGGGCAGCCGAGCGGGCCATCACCGCGATGGCCGAAAACGAGGAACCATTCCTCGTCAGGGCTTCCTGTCTCCGGCCCCACACCCCCGTCATCGTTCCCGAGCCCTGGGCCAGCAGCTACGAGCACATTGACTTCGCCAACGCCCCGGTCTTCGCGGACGGCACGAGCAGATTCGAGTCGCGCTTCGCCGAGGTCAATGGGGGCCACGACATGGATCTGTCCGACTTCCAGCGCGGCAGGTCGCATACTACGGGCGGTCGCGTGGCTCGACCATCAGGTGGGCCGCCTCCTGGACGCGCTCGAGGAGCAAGGCATCGCCGAGCGCACCGTCGTGGTCCTCGCCTCAGACCACGGAGTCCACCTCGGCGAGGACGGCGCCTACGGCAAACACACCTTCGGCCCGGCATCCGTGGACCCGGAAGCTCAGGAAGCCGCTGGGGTCAGAGGGGGCGGATCTTCTGGGCCTGCGGGCCCTTCTGCCCCTGCCCGACTTCGTACTCGACCTTCTGACCCTCCTCGAAGGAGCGGAAGCCGCGGGCGTCGATCTCGGAGTAGTGGGCGAAGAGGTCGTCCGAGCCGTCGTCGGGGGCGATGAAGCCGTAGCCCTTCTCGGAGTTGAACCACTTCACGGTGCCTGTTGCCATTGGTGCTGCCTTCCGCCGGTGGCTCTGTGGCCGCATTCCGCGGCCGGGTCCAGCGCCTTCCTTCGCGCTCATCCTAAGGGCGAGCGGCCAGTGGAGTGGAAGGAGTGACCGATGTGGCAGCGGTTGCGCGCGCCGGTCCTGCTCGGTCCGGGGCGTCGGCAGGCCGGGGCGGCCATTCGCCTCGACTTTCTCACCGTGGGTCGGAGCGGCCGTTAGGCTGTGCGGATGGAGGCCGAGAGGACGCTCGCCAGCGGAGTCGTGCTGCGACTGTTGAGCCCGGAGGACGCCGGCCTGCTGGCCAAGGCGTACGCCGAGAACCGCGAGTACCTGGCCCCATGGGAACCGGCGCGCCCCGAGGAGTGGTACACGGAGGAGGGGCAGGTGCAGGCGGTCGCCCACGCGCTCGGGGAGCTCATGCGGCGAACCGAGCTGCCGCTGGTCCTGGTCGAGGACGGCTCCATCATCGGCGGGGCCACCCTGTCTTCGATCGTTCGCGGCGCCTTCCAGAACGCACATCTGGGGTACTGGATCGCCGAGCGCGCCCAGGGGCAGGGGATCATGACCCAGACGGTCGGAGTCCTCGTGGAGATCGCCCGGGACGGCCTCGGGCTGCACCGCATCGAGGCCGCGACGCTCCCGCGCAACGCGGCCTCCCAGAGGGTGCTGGAGAAGAACGGCTTCGAGTTCTACGGGCTCGCCCGCAGCTACCTTCAGATCGCCGGCTCCTGGCAGGACCACCGCATGTACCAGCGCATCCTCTGACCGCGAGAGAAGCCCGGGGTCGGGCTCACGAGCCGGCCGTCTCCTTCTTGAGGACCTCGACGTCGCATCCGAAGAACATGGTGTCGTTCCAGTCCTCGCGCATCCGCTGCACGGGACGCACCGCCGGGACATCGAGCCAATCCGGGGGCTGGCTGGGGTAGTCGAGACCGAACACGGCCGCTTGCGCACTCGCCCCGGAGAACGCCGCCCCGGCTCCCGGTGCCGGCAGATCGCGACCTCGAGCCTGAGCCGCTCGTTGGGTCCCGGATACTCCGTCGCCTTCTCGAGCCGGGCCCGCACGTATGGCCGGGGCGGTCGTCCCCCGGCAGTGGCCCGTGGCTGGACCGAAGACGAACGCCGGGGGACGCCACTCATCCAGCGTGTGGCGCGACGCGATCTGGCCCCAGCCCAACGACGCGCCGCCTCCCCGCACGCTCTCCAGGCAATACCCGCACCAGTGCTCCCGCAAACCAGAAAACGATGCAGACTCTATCGGTTCGTCGCCTGGTCGGGGAACGCCTCCTCTGCGGTGGCGTGGAGCGGGAGCACGCGGGCGACGTTGGTGCGCTCGAGGAGCTCGCGCACGGCTGGCCTGGCCTTCACGATCCGCAGGTCCCCGCCTGCCTGCCGTGCGGCCCGGCAGGCGGTGACGAGCGCGCCGAGGCCGGTGGAGTCCATGGTCGGGACCCCTGCGAGGTCCAGCACAATCCGCGGCTCGCCTTCGGCGACCGCGCGGTCGACGGCCTCGGCGAGCTGTCCCGCGCTGTTGAGGTTGACCCGGCCCGAGAGGGCGATCTCGCGGTAGCCGGGGCGATCGGCGCTGGTGATCTCCATGGTGCTCCCTCTCCGGTTCCGTGAACAATCAGGTTCGAAACCCTACTGCCCGCAGGGTGCCCCGCTCCAGAACCCACGGACTGATCTAGCCTCTGCCGAAGTGGTGTACGGTTGCCTGCTGTCACACCCGAGGTCGACCAGGAAGGGAGAATGCCGAGTGGGCGCCGACTACGACGAGCTCCGCCCCGATGTCAGGGAGTCCCAGGAGGACTCGCTCGAGGCGGCCAGGTCCGCCAACGCCCCGGATGCGCGCAGCGTCGTCCGCGACCTCGACGGCGACGACCTAGACGGAGGAGACGTACCGGGCGGGGAGATCCTCGACGCGGAGCTCACCGTCCGCCTCGTCCCGCAAGGGGAGGACGAGTTCGTCTGCCAGTCCTGCTACCTTGTCCGCCACCGCTCCCAGATCGCCCGGGTGCACGGCGGCGCTGAGTACTGCGCCGACTGCGAGGCCTGAAGCGCCCGCACGCGGATCAGGCCACGACCTCGAGCCCGGGCAGGCAGCCCTGCTGCGGGTACGCCTCGGCGCGGCTGGCTGCCGGCTTGCCGAGCAGGTCCTCGATCGAGGTCTGCCCTTCGAGGACCGGCTGCGCTTCGCTGGTCTCCATAGGTGTCAGACTAGGCGCCGGAGGCGAATGAGTGCGGGAGCCTCGCCGACCAAGGCCGGCTCAGACCAGCCCGGCGACGAGCACGGCGTCCGGCTGCGTCGCCTCTCCAGCATCCCTTCGGGCCCGAGCCGCGGTGCTCAGCCCGGAAACATGCCTGCCGGCGGGGCGGTGCATGGGAGGGGTTCGCCGGGGTTGGTCTTGGCCTTGGCGTACCGGAAGGGGCCGGTGTCGGCCATGAGGGCGGGCATGTGGTGGTCGGCGTGGTCGCGCCACCACACGCTCATGCCGAGGGCGGGGTCGAGGCGGAGTTGCTCCCAGGCGCGCCAGAGGGCTTCGAGGCGCATGATGGCCTCCTCGTGCCGCCACCATTCGGGGTCCCAGAACGGGGGGGTGCCGCGGTCGGAGAGGGTGCGGCGGTAGGCGCTGGCGAGGAATTCGCGCACGAACTCGTCAACGTTCCGGTAATAGGTAGTCGGCTCTGGCTCGGTGGCCTGCTCTTCGGTGGGGTCGGCGTCCCACGCCTCCTCGGCCATCAGCCCTCCCCGACGCTGCGTTTCGCCTCGGCCGCCACCGCTGCCGCGACGTCGCCCATGGCGGTCTCGAGGTTGTTCTGGCCGGCAGGGTTGTGGGCGAGGATGGAGGCCTTGACCGCTTGGGCGTGGGGGCCGGCCATCCAGGGCACGGTGCGCACGAGGGCCGGGCGGGCCCCGGAGGCGAAGACCAGGGCGCGGCCTTTGGGGAGGGCGGCGAGGTCGGCGACGTCGAGGGTGCGCTGGCGCTGGACCTGATAGGACACCGACTGCGACCCCGATCCTGATCCGGTGGTGGTGGAGGAGCGGATGCGCTCGTGCTCGCCGACGAGGCGGGAGAGGTCCTCGAGGAAGCCGGTCTCGGAGACGCCTCCCCCGTAGACCTTGACGTTGGCGGCGGAGAAGAGCTTCCGCCACCCGGACTCTCCCCAGACGTCCACGGCCTGGGACTTGGACTGCAGGATCGTCATCAGGATGATCCCGCGGGAGCCGTAGTGGCTGTACAGGTCGGGCAGGCGCTGCCAGCGGCACACGTTCGCTGCCTCGTCCAGGACCCCCATCAAAGGGGTGGCCAGGCGGCCGCCCGGGGAGGCGACGGCGAGCTCCTCGGCGGCCTCGACGACGGCGACCGTCAGCGCGGTCACGAGCGGGCCTGCGGAGCCGGAGCCTTCCTTGGAGAGGCTGTAGAGGGTGCCGGCGGAGCGGACGAACCGGGCCGGGTCGAAGGCGGGACGGCGGTCGTCGGGGCCGCCCCTGGTGACCCATTGGGTGACCTGGCGGTTGGTCAGGCATTCGGCCATCTGCTGGGCGGTGCCGTAGATGCCGCCGCGCTGCTTGTCGGGGGCGGCGATGACCCCGTCGACGGCGTCGGCGATGAGCTCGTGCCCGTGGCGGGCGAGGATCCTGACGGGCTCGTCCTCGGTGGGGCGGGTGAGCCACCGGTAGACCTCGGTGATCGGGCGGTTGCCGAGGGCGGCGGCGAGCAGCAGCCCGGCCAGGAGCTTCCGCCCGGCGGGGTCGAAGTAGGCGTCGGTCTTCGCGCCGGGGTCGCGGGAGCCGGCGGCGAAGTGCTCGGCGAGCTGGGCTGCCCTGACCTCGTCGGTGACGTAGGAGAGCGGGTCCCAGAACCAGGCCGGGTCCTCGGCGGCGATGCCCTGCGGGTCGAACACCCACACCGGCCCACGGGCCGCGCGCACGCCGCGGGTGGCGTCCAGGACGTCGCGCTTGTTGGAGGTGGCCAGGCAGGCCCCGGGGGCCTCGAGCATGGCCGGGATGACGTAGGAGGTGGACTTGCCGGTGCGGGGCCCGGCGACCATGACCATCATGTCCTCGAACGACCCGTACAGCGGCGCCCCGGTGAGCAGGTGCCGGCCCAGCGGGACCCCCACCACCGGCGCCGCGCCGCCGTCGGAAGCGCCGGGGTGGCCTGTGCCGGGATGTGCGGTGACGCCGAGACGCTTCGCGGTGGCGGCTGCGGCCTTCCTCGTCAGCGGGGCGATGTCCCGCCCGGTCCCCATGAAGCCCGCAAGGTCGTCGACCCGGCTCCTGCCACGCCGCCGGATATGGAGGCGGACGAGGACCCAGGCGGCCAGCAGCGCCTCAATGACCGCGAGGGCGATGAGGATCCCGGTCGTCGTCCCGGTCCACCCGACCCTGCTCTGGAGGAGGGCGCGGAGGCGGTCGGGGACGGCGGCCGGGAGGGCGCCGGCGGTCCCGTCGAGGAGGTGGGAGAGGGTGATGGCGGCCCAGAGGTCCGCGGCGGCCAGGCCCACCACCAGCATCGCCCCCACGAGGACCCAGGGCCCGGCGGGGGCGGGGTCCCTGACCCGGTTGTTCGCAGGGTTCGTCAGCCCGCCGGTCATCGGACCGCGCTCCTCTCCCCCGCCGCTGCCCCGGCGACCTCATGCTGGGGCTGGGGGTGGGGGTGTCGGCGGGAGCGCTCGTCGGTGACGTGGAGGCGCTTCTCGGCCTCGGTCAGGGTCATCTGCACCGGGATCCCGACCCGGCCGGGCACCTTGAGCAGGATCTTCCCGGCCCCCGGTGGCGGGAGCGGGTTCCCCTCGCCGTCGAGGCGCGGCTTCCAGTTCGGGGGCGCGTTGAAGCCGTTCACTATTGATTTCTCCTGCCCGTTCAGCGGCACCACGTTCGCATCCAGCCACCCCAGGTCGTCCATGGACAGCGCCATCAGGCCCAGCACCCCCGAGCGCTGGGCGAACCCGCGCGCGGTCTCCCGGTCCTGGGAGTTGGGCAGGGAGAAGGCGTCCTTGGGGGAATGGGTGATCTTCAGCTCGCTCACCCCCAGGCCCCTGTTCGTCCTGCCGATGCGGTCTGCGCGGTCGACGATGCCCTCGCAGGCGCGCATCGGGAACCAGAACTCGTCCTGCAACGCCAGGTACCCGCCCCAGCGGACCTTGGGCTCGTACGCCTCCCCCGCTGCGGCGGCTGCCTCGGCCTGGGCGCGCTCGTGCCGGGCGAGCTCCCAGTGGGCGTCGATGGCGCCGAATCCGATCGACCAGGTCGCCAGCATCGCCGCGGAGAGCAGGCGGCGGTTGGAGGCGGGGATGGCCGAGGTGTCGAAGCAGAACCCGCCGGGGTTGCCGACCTCGAGCCGCACGCTCGCCCGGCCCCCCACCAGCTGGGCGAGGTCGCCGTTCAGGACCGACCACACCGAGGCGCGCAGGTCGTTGTACTGCCGCCGGAACTCCGGGTCCTCCCCCTCCCCGCGGCCCATGAGGGCCTCCGGGGGCGGGGCGTCGAACGCGGCCAGCAGGTCCCCCATCCACGGCCGGTGGACCCGGTCGATGACCGAGCGCACCATCAGGGACAGGACGGTGTCCTGGACGTCGGTCAGGGGCCGGCCGCGGTTGACCTGGACGATGAGCGCGACGAGGTCCACGGCGGCGCGGACGGCCTGGGCGCGCAGGTCCTCTCCGACCTTCCCGCCGAGCTTGGCGGCGGCGTCGCCGAGGGCGCCGAGGTCCAGGGGGTTGATCCGGTCCCTGGACTTGGGGCCGATGCTGACCGTGGTCCCGCCGAGGGCGTTCACGGCGGCGACGTGCTCGCCCTTGAGCGGGTCGAACACGGCCGGGGCGATCCCGCGGGCGGCCATCCCGTACATGAGGCGCTGGGCGACGCTGGACTTGCCGTTGCCGTTGAGCCCGAACAGCATCATCGACGGGCTCGAGATCAGCCCGGCGTCGTACCAGGTCTTCATGTCCCCGGCCACGGCCGACCCGACCGCCATGTCCCGCCCCAGCGGGGTGCCCACGGCGGGGCGGGTGGTGCCGGCGGCGAAGGGGTAGATCCCGCACAGCTGCACGCTCGCCGCATACCAGAACGGCGGCTGCGGCACCGACCCCCACCGTCCCCCGCCCAGCCCCGTCATCCCCTTCGCCGTGACCCGGTGGGACTGCCTGGGCGTCCTGTGTCTGGTTGTCTTGGGCATCAGAGGACCCCTTCCATCCACAGCGGCTTCAGCGTGTGCTTCCACGGGAGCACCCCGAACGGCAGGGTCGTGTGGAAGGCGGCCGAGCCGGCGTGCTCGACGAACCGGTAGGAGAGGATCACCGAGTTCATCAGCGACTTCACCTGGGTCAGCGCATCCCGGTAGGCCTTCTCCGTCGGGGCGAACGTCACCGTCACCATCAGCGCGAACGCCGACAGGCGTGCCCCCTTGGCCAGCTGCTCCTCGGTCTTCTCCGCCACGTCCCGGGCGGCCCGGTCGAACCCGGTCGCCCGGCCGCGGCGGGTGTCGATGCGCCACTGGGCGTTCTTGACCATGGCATCGACCGTGCGCGCGCCCTGGCCCGGGTCCACCGGCCGGTAGATCAGGGCCACCCGCTTGCGCAGGAACTTCGCGTTCGGGGCGAAGACCCGCTGTCAAGCCCCGTGTTTGATGGAGTACTTTTTAGTTGGTTTTCGTGGGTTCTGGCTGTTGGGCTGGTGCGGCATGGGCCGCTTCGTATTCGGCGGGGGGGACGTGGCCGAGCTCGCCGTGGAGGCGCCGGTGGTTGTACCAGTCGACCCATTCGGCCACGGCGATCTCGAGGTGGTTGATGTCGCGCCAGGGGCCTCTGTTGCGGACCAGCTCGGCCTTGAACAGGGAGTTCAGGGCCTCGGCCATGGCATTGTCGTAGCTGTCCCCACGCGAGCCGACGGAGGCGACCGCGTCGGCCTCGGCGAGGCGCTCGGTGTAGCGGATGGCCCGGTACTGGACCCCGCGGTCGGAGTGGTGGACCAGACCGGCCAGGTCGGCCCCGTCCCTGGTGCGGGCCCAGATGCCCATCTGCAGGGCGTCGAGGGCTAGTTCGGTGTAGAGGCTGGTGGAGACCTGCCAGCCCACGATCCGGCGGGCGAAGACGTCCAGGACGAACGCCGCGTAGACCCAGCCGGCGAAGGTGCGCACATACGTTATGTCCGCGACCCAGAGCCGGTTCGGCGCCTCCGCGGTGAACCGGCGCTCGACCAGGTCGGCGGGGCGGGCCGTCTCGGGGGCCGGACGTGTCGTGCGCGGGCCCTTGGCGCGGCTGATCCCGCGCAGGCCCTCGGCGCGCATGAGCCGCTCGACGGTGCAGCGCGCCACCGGGATGCCCTCACGGTTCAGGGCAGCATGGACCTTGCGGACCCCGTAGACGCCGTAGTTCTCCTCATGCACGGTGCGGATCTTCTCGGCCAGCCCGGCATCCCTCAGCGCCCTCGCGGAGGGCTGGCGGGTGCGGTGGGCGTAGTAGGTGCTCGGGGCGATCTGCAGGACGCGGCAGATCGGCTCGACCCCGTGCTCGTCGCGGTGCTCCTCGACGAAGGCGCACATCACCTCGACGGGCGGTCGAGCTCCGCCGCGAAGAAAGCCGAGGCCTGCTTCAGGATCGTGTTCGCCCGGCGCAGCTCGCGGTTCTCCCGCTCGAGCTCGGCGATCCGGGCAGCGTCAGTGCTGGTCGTCCCCGGTCGCAGCCCCTCGTCGACCTCCGTCTCGCGCACCCACGTCCGCAGCGCCTCGGGATGGATCCCCAGCTGTTCCCCGATCCGCTTGTACGCCCCGACCCTGGTCGCGGGATCGGCGCGGGCCTCCAAGGCCATGCGCGTCGCGCGCTCCTTCAGTTCGGCCGGGTACTTCCGCGGTGCTGACATGAGAGAAATCCTTCCGGGTCATCGATCTCTCCATCAAACCCGGTGCGGATCACGCTCGAACGACCGCGCCGTGATGTGCGCCCCCGGGGGAACGGTCATCATCAGCGTCATCGACGCCGCCCCGTCGTGGAAGACCACCCGCCCGGCCGAGTCGTCGAAGAACCCCGGCCCCGCCTGCGAGAACGGGCGGGCGTTCCCATGGCCGGCGAGCCCGTCGAGGGCGAGCTCGGCGTCCCGGGTGGGCTGGTACGCCAGCTGCGCCGCCTGGGACAGCTCGGCCTCCACCAGGGGCTTGGCGTTGCCGGCCCCGGCGGCCTGCAGGGACGCGGACTGGTGCGGCATCCGCGCCGCGACCTCCGCCACCGCCGTCTCGAGGTCCCGGTCGCCGCCGAGCTCGGCGACGTCGTACACGAGCGTCGCGTACACGTTCACCGTCGCGGCCCGGGCCGGGAGGGTCCCGGCGGCGGCGCCGAGGACGTCCTTGGCGAAGGCCGGGGCGTCCGGGGCCACCGTGTCGCGCATCGCCTGGACCATGGCCGCGGAGGACTCCGAGGCGGAGTCGACCACGATGGTCGCCCCGGCCAGTCCGTCCTCCACGGAGTGCTCGCTGAGCCAGCCGCCGAAGTTCGCCACCTGGGCGTCCACGGTCGACGTCTCCTGCATCGCAGCCCCGTCCGGGGAGCAGCCGAACACCGCCGCGAGCTGGCCGACGCTCTTGTGGTGCAGGAGGGTGAACGGCCGGTCGATCCCGTCCCTTCCCGACACGGCGTCCACGTCCAGCAGGGCCCCGGGCAGCCGCTCGGCGAACTCGGCCGGGAGCGTGCCCATGGCCCCGGTGACGTAGAAGGCCTCCCCGCTGGCGCGCCGCCGCGCGAGGGAGAAGCCGTTCGTCGCCCGCTCGAGGAGGGTCAAGCCGCCGAAGCGGACGAAGCCCAGCAGCACGATCGCGGCCGTCAAACCGAGGACGCCCAGCATCCCTGCCGTGTTGCCCTTGACCACGAACAGCATCGCCAGGATCAGGCCCGCACCGGAGGCGATGACCCCGCCCAGGCTCAGGCCGAACAGCCCCGGGGAGCTGGGCTTGAGCCAGTTCCCGAACCGCTCCGGTGTCTCGTTCGTGCTCATCCCAGCCGTCCCCTCTCCTCCGCCCGCCGCGCAGGCCGACGCCCAGTCCTGTTCAATCCGGCAGTCCTTTCCGTGCCGGTGGCGGTCCGCCCGCGGACCGCATGGAATCCGGGGGTCATCCGCCGACCACCCCCGTCCCGTCGGAGTCCTGTGCGCCCTGCGCCACGGACCCTCCGAGCGAATTCACACCGGCCTTGAAGCCGTCCCCGGCACCACCGGCGGAGCCCGGCGCCCCACCGCTGGAAGCGGGCTCGCCGGCCTCCCCTGCCGCACCGGCTGCGCCGGAGGAGCCCTGCGCTCCCGACGCCCCTGTGGCGCCCCCGGTTTCACCGCCCGTGGAGCCGGCGCCCGTCCCGCCGGCGGGGGATCTGCCTTCGGTGGCGACCGTGGTGCCGCCTGCCGTGCCGATGTCTGCCGAGGCCGTCGTCGTCGCGGCGGTGCTGCCCCCGCCGGTCGCCACGGCGGCGCCCACCGCGACGCCGGCGGCGACCAGGGAACCGCCCGCGGCCAGGGCCGCCGAGCCTCCCGAGGCCGCCCCGAGTGCGCTGGTGGCCGGGGCGATCAGCCGCATCACGGCCGGCAGGGCCACGACGGCCAGCACGAGCAGGATCATGCCGTTGATGACCGCGCCGATGCCGTCGGATCCGCCCTTGAGCTTCCACGCGAACGCGTACACGATCGCCGCGATCGGCTTGTACACCAGGAACGCGACCATCCAGCCCGTGACCTTGGAGAACATCTGCTCCCCGCCCCGGATCATCGACGCCGCGGCCGTCACCGGCCACACCGCCACCAGCAGCGGCAGGACCGCGGCGCGGATGAGCATGATCACCCACTGGCACAGCGTCGCGATGAACCCGAAGATCCCCGCCAGGACCGCGATCCCCGGCGCCAGGGCGGCCACCGCCGCGCCCGAGGTGTACGACCAGGCACTGGAGTCCACGCCCGCCTGGTCGAGGATCCAGGCCGCGAACGAGTCGCCCGCCGGGATCAGGACCTGCACCAGGGCCGTTCCCATCGTCGTCAGGAACACCGTGAACAGCGACTGCGCGGCCTGCTTCGCCCGGTCCCCGCGCATGTGCAGCATCGTCCAGATGCAGGCGATCATGATCCCCACGATCGCCAGCACCACGCTGATCCCGCTCAGCGCGGACGTCAGCCACGTCGCTGAGACCCCGCCCAGGTCGACTCCGAGGCCGGCGCCCAGCCAGGAGGTCAGGAACGACTTGATGATGCCGTCCCACGCGCCCATCATCGCCTTGCCGAGGTCTTGGACCCCGGAGCTGACCGCCCCGGCTACCGCGTCGTTGGCGGCCTGCTTTGCGCAGTCGCCGTAGCTCAGCGGGTTCCACCCGATGCAGTCGGCCATCAGGACGCTCCCCAGGAGGTGAATGATCCAGCGGCTACGGTTGTCGGGGACCCGGCGAAGAAGTTCCCGTTGTCCAGCAGCTTCACCTTCCAATCGGCGTCCGCCCACCGCAGGGTTGTGGGCATGCCGATGTAGCCGTCAGAGCCACCAGGGGCTTTGAGGACCACGGTGATCTGGGCTTCATCCGAGGAGAACGAGTCGACCTTGTAACCGGCGAAAGCGAGCGGCGCCTGTGGAGTCCTTGGGGCGGATATCTGGGCCAGAATGGCCGTCTTCCCCGGAGAGTCGACGATGTACTGGTCGGTGACGCTTCTCAGATCGGGGCTCGTGCTGAACGAGGCGAGAATCGTCGTCATCGCCAGAGCGGCGCCGAGCGGGGAACGGGCGAAGCAGACACCGAGCCCGTCCCGGTGCTGGGTGGGGCCGTAGGTGTCCGAGACCGGCCATGTCCAGCCTTTGGAGGCCTCCCACCGCAGATCGCTGGGCGGGGCCGGCTTGTTCGAGGTTTCATCGGTCGGGGCGCTGCATCCGGCAGGTGCCGAGGGCGTGGTCTCGGGGACCGCCTGCCCGCTCCCTCCGGATGATTGGGGGGATGACTGGGTGGGCGTGACGGCGACGAGCACCGCCATGACCACGATGACGGCGGCGACGAGCCCGGCGGCCCAGAGGGTGAGCTTCTGGTTCGGCTTCTTCATGCGGGTCCTCTCACATCCCGATGAAGATCGGGGCGATGACACCGGCCAGGCCCAGGCCCATTGCCCCGGTGAGCCACCAGCCGGCCTTCTGCATGAACTGGTGGCCCTGCCCGTGCTGGTTGGAGAAGAAGAGGCCGATGAACAGGATCAGCAGGGCGATGACGGCCAGACCTCCGCCGATGCCCATGGCCCAGGCCCTGATGGTGTCGAGCCCGTCCTGGACACCGGGAGGGAGGGGCTTCGCCTCGGTCGGGGCGTACAGGGCGAGAGCGGTCAGAGCGGTCATGGGATGTCTCCTTCTCGGGTGGGCGGCAGGGCGGCGCGCAGGCGCGCCAGGTCCTTGGGGGGAATGTCGTCGGGGCCGGCCTGGGCAGGCCTCATGGCGAGCAGGGCGGGCACCCAGGGGGCATGCACGAGCGGCGCTGCGCCGGCGAGCACCCGCAGCTCGTTCCGGATGACCCTGTGCGGCCGCCCGGGGGCTGCCGGGACGATGAGCACGCACGCGACAGCGGCCGCGTGGGCGGCGAGGATGCGCTTGGCCGCGTCGATCCCGGCCACGCTCGCCCTGGCGACCAGCACGACAGGGGTGCCATCGTCTGGCATCTCGGGTCCGCCGTCGGTGCCGCCGAGGACGTGCGCCCAGGTCGTTGCCCCGGCTCCGCCGTGGGCGGCGACGAACACCGTCCGAAGACCCGCGGATGGCTCATCGCGGTCCGCCGCCGCGGTCTGCTCGGCGGGGAGGCGGGCGGCTGCGTCTGCTGCGGCGGTGAGCCAGGGGTTCGTGCGGTCCTGGACCGTGGTCTCCTCGGCCATCGTCCCTCCTCTGCTCATAGTCCGCGGGCGACCTGGGCCGCGGCGGCCAGCCAGGCCCGCCGGGTCGCGGGGCGGAGTGTCTCGTAGCCGATGTGGCCGTCGACGAGGGCCGGGTCGTGCGGGACCTGCACGACGGCGCGGGTGAGCCGGGCGTAGCCGTCGGCCATGTGCTGGAGGTCGGCCCTGGTGGCGGTGGGGTCGGCCTGGGTGATGACGGCCACGGCTTCGCGGGCGAGCTTCGCGGAGGCCTCGTCGCGCTCGGCGAGGGCCTCCAGGAGCAGGGCTCCGGCCTCGGCGTGGTCGGCGCGGGTCGTGGTGGCGACGACGATCTGGTCTGCGTGGTCGATCATCCTCAGCCACATCGGGTCGGACTCGTCGTTGCCGGAGTCGATGAGCACGAGGCGGTAGTACTTGGAGGCCACCGAGTGGATGGCATCGACGTCGGCGGGGGTGATGCGCTGCTCGTGGGCCAGTGCCACCGGCTTGGAGCGCAGCACGTCGAAGCGGTCGCGGCTCTGGTGGTGGACGAAGTGCGCCAGGTCGGCGGACTGGGCGGAGGCTGCCAGGAGCCGGTCGGTCTCGGGCAGGAGGTCGAGCAGGGTCGCCTCGTGCGGGCCCTGCTCGGTGCGCCAGCCCAGGGTGCCGCGGGTCTGGTTGTTGTCCCAGGCGAGCACGCCGGCCCCGCCGTAGCGGGCGAAGACCGCGGCGAGCATGATCGTCGATGGGGTCTTGCCGGCCCCGCCCTTGCCGTTGACGATCGCGATCGTGCGGGGCCCGGGCCAGTGCCGGCTCACGGCCTGCTCGTCGGCCCGCTCTGCGCGCTCGGCCTCGCTCGGGGCCATCCGGATCCCCGTCCGGGCCAGCACGCCGCGCAGGCCCCGGGTCGCGGGCTTCTCCGCCTGCTCCTGGCGCAGGAACGACTCCCGCGCCTTCCTCCGCGATCCGGCCGCGGCGGAATCCACCGGCGCACTGGCATCGGGCACCTCAGCGATCTCGGCTGGACCGGTGCCCTGGGCGCGGGCGGGTTCGGCGGATCCGTCCGGGGAGACGACGAGGACCGTGGATCCGCTCTCGTCCATCGTCGTCATCCTCACGGGACGTCCGAGCGCGGCCGCGACGGCGATCACCCGCTGCATCAGCGCCGCCCGCAGCGCCGGAAGGCTGGCCCCTGCCACGGCCTCGGTGCGGGCGTCGATCGTGAGCTCGCCCGTGCTGTCTGTGTTCAACACCGCCGTGATGACAGGTGTGTCCTCCACGAGGGCGTGGTCGATGGGCATGCGTTCTCCTTCTCTCTCCTGGCTCACTTCTTCCCGGGACGGCGATCCGGGCGACCTTCCACGGGCTCAAGGCCCCAGCCCTGACGAGCTGCACGTCGTACTCCCCCGCGTCGGTGGGGACGAGCACGTGGCAGCCGTAGCCGTCAGTCGCGTCGGCGACGATCCGGCCCGGGCCGGTCACCGCGCGGGCGGGGACCTGGGACGTGTCGGTGCCCGTGTACGCCTCGAGCGCGCCCGGAGTCAGCAGCGGGCGCAGGTCCCCGATCCACGCCTCCGCCCCCACCCCGGGGCGGGCGTACAGGGCCATCGCCCTCGCCGCTGCGCCCACGGCGTCGGCCTTGCTGGCCTCGTCCCAGAGGATGCCGAGCGCCGTCGGGGAGGACGCGCCGGGCGCCTGCGGCTCCCCGCCGGCGCTCAGCGTCGCCGTCCGCGTCTGCGTCGGGCTCGGGGAAGACCCGGTCGAGGCATGCCCCATCGAGGCGCACCCGGCGCAGCCGAGCACCACGGCGAAGGCCGCCAGCATCGGCTTCACAGTCTGTCCCTTCACTCGGTCGCCGGCCCGTTCGTTCCGGCAGTGGGCACGTACAGGAACAGGCTCGGGGCCGAGTCCTGGACCGTGCGGGTGTAGTAGGCGTGGTCATCGGGGGCTGGGCTGCCGTTGTAGCCCTCCTCGACGTAGCTCCCGTCGGGGTTGACGGCCTTGACGACCGCCACATGCCCCCACGTGCCGTCCGCTCCCCCGACGCCTGGGGCGTACCAGACGACAGCTCCGACCCGAGGGGCCTTCCCCGTCGGCCATCCCTTGGCCTGCCACCCGTCACGCCACGTCACCGCACTGCCCAGCAGCACCCCGTCCCCGCGGAAGCCGGCATTGGTGAGCCTGAACGGCGCCCCGGCGGAACCGAGCTCCTGGTTCACCCGCCACAGCGCGAAGTCCACACACTCCCGGGTGAACATCCCCAACGGCGAGACGGCACCGACCGGCCCGTGCCCCCAAGGCAGATCATCTCCCGAACCCGCGGCAGACCCGCAGGCCCCTGTCCCGCCGACCGAGACTGGGCTGAGCCCCTCCAGCGCGGCCACGACGGCGACCGCCGGCGACCAGAACGGCTCGTAGTGGAACGGGTCGGCATTGCCCTGGACCCGGTGGGCCGCGACCGAGGGCTCCAGCTGCTCCCACCCCTGGACCCGCAGAAGCGCCCTGAAGAAGTTCCCCGCCGACGTCCCCGGGCTCATCCGGTCCGCGTAGGAGCCCCACGCGCCGTTCGCCCGCTGCTGGAACAGCCCACGAGAGTCCGGGCCCGCACTGTCGCCATAGTCGACCACCCGCAGACCGGACTCCCCCATCGCCGTCATCACCCCGATCGCCAGCCCCCGCGCAGAGAGACCAAGCGCCCTCCCGGCCGAGATAATCGCCGTGGCGTTCTGCAGCTGCACACCCGAATAGCCGGCCACTGCCGAGGGGACACCCGAGGACGAACGAACGGAAGCGTTGGGGACAGCTGCGGCTGCGCAGCCGGCGGCAGCCGCCGAGGAAGAACCGGCTCCGGCGCCTGCGAAGAGCACCACGACGAGAAGCGGCACGGCCAGGATCACTGCGGCACCTAGCCACAAGTCGCCTCTAACCTCGCTCATCCAACCCCCGAACCATGTCAGGCCAGCTGCCGCATCCAGCGACCACCGGTGAGAAGCTAGGCTGTCACTGAAACAGTGTTTCAGTGACAGCCTAGCGGAGGTTTACAGATGTGTCACACGCTGTATGAGGTGCTTCGGGGATGAGGGATCAGGAGCCGGGCTTGCGGTGCTTGTCCAAGAGTCTGGCAAGCTCATTGAGGGCCTCGGGAGAGACCTCTCCGACGATGCGGGCAGCAATGCCTTGGACTTCGGCGGCCTTCATCGCCAACATCAGTTCCACCTTGGCTTGGAGGTCCGGGGGAAGCTGGGACTCCCGCTCGAGCAGGTAGCTCGCCGGTACGCCGAAAAAGTCGGCCAGTGCCTCGAGGAGCTGAGGGTCCCATTTGTTGTCCGCCGAGCCCGCCCGGAGCCGGTACCAGCGGACGCGTGTGAGACGGACGCCCCGCTCGGCCATTGCCTTCTCGATTTTGGGGAACAGCAGGGCACCGCCGCTTCGCTGCTCTTCGAGGTCGGTCAGAAGCTTCAGCTTCGATGCCAGCACTTCCCGGTCAGTCAGGGGTTGGCTGCTCAAACGACCTCCCCCCGGCGTGAGTCTTTTCCCTCGATCATATTGTCAGCAGTCCCAGAATCGACCCGATAACCAAGGGCCCCGCGATTGTTCCTGCGAACACCTGGTTGACACTGTGGTCGCCGAGGTGCACTCTCGACCATCCGATCAGGGGCGGGAGGGCCAGCAGCCAGAACAGGCCAGGCCCGAACATGAGGATGAGCACTGCGACGGCTCCGCTCAACGCGGTCGCATGGCCGGAAACCTTCCAGAACGGACTTACGGCCATCATGAAGACCATCCCGGCGACAAATGACAGCAGGACCGCGAAGACCAGAGCCGGAGCACCAAGCGCCGCGAGGATCACGACCCCCAGGATCGTGGAACCGAGGGTGGCCAGCAGAACAGGAAGGCGTTGACGTTTGTCCCCTACGTGGTGATCGCTCAGGCGGCCTCTCCTTGCCAGCAGGACCACGGCGAGCCAGGGCATCAGGCACATGAAAAGCGCTGCAATGGCACCTGACAGAATCCCCAGCCACCCCGTCGAGCTGTGAATGCCGGCGACGATCAGCAGGAAGCTGACTACCGCGGGCGGTTGGAAGACCTCGGTGCAGAAACGGGCCAGACTACGGGTGTGCTTCATCAGGCCTGACCTCCTTGGGTATCGCGATTGCCATCTGGTCATACGGGAAGCGCTGCTCCAGGTCCACCAGCAAGGCGAGCTGGGCTGCGGTCAGGGAAACAACGGAAGCCATTGTGCCGTCCCTGAGCTGAATCATGGTGTCGTACACCTCTCCTCTGGGATCGGCGGCCAGGAGGCCCGATACAAAAGCCGTGGCGGCTGACCGCCGGCAAGACGTCCGAGGGGTACAGATCGCCTTTGCCCGCGCATTCACCAGCCGAAGGGGCAGCTCTGCCCGTCGGACTAGAGTCGTCACCGGAGGGATGCATAGCCCGACAACAATGGCGGCGATGCCCGAGTAAAGAAGCGGCGAGAACAGCGGATAGAGACTCTGGGCGACAGCGGACTCACGCCCGAACCGAGGCACGACGGACATGTATACGAGTTCGACGAGCGAGGCCATCGAGATCAAGATGCCGCCAGCGGAGAACCACCAGAACCAACCCAGGGGCCGTGGGGCCGAGGTCCGGGCGAGCCGGATGATGTCGACCGCCAGCCAGAGGACCCCGGCCATGTAGACGTTGGCGTAGGCCCAGATGCCCGGTTCGTGCACGTATTCCGGGATGAACAGGCCAGTTGTCGGCCCGCGCGGGGACGCGGCGAAAAACACCGCCATGACGAGCATCTGCACCAGGAGTGGGATGGGATTGCGCCTCGTACTCGGACGGCTCAAGACGAGGCAGATCGCCCGGCGCAGGAACCACATCGAGACGAGGAAGAGTAGGTTTCGGATCAGGTGGAGCAGGTTCGTTCCGCCTAGCCATGAGTCCACCACACTCTCTGGGATTGCGAATCCAACAGTGAACAGTGCCACGAAGCCGAGCAGGGCTGAGACGAGAGCAGGACTGGGCATCCGCCGATCCTGGATCAGAGCTCCGACCCGGAGAAGCAGAACAAGGCCCAAAAGGACCGGGAAGGCCGTTCGCGCAAGCTCGATCATCCGAACACCGCACTGAACCGGGCCGCCTCTGAGTCGGGCCTATGGAGGATTCGGCCCAAGAGGAATGCGATGTCCTCTGCCGCCTGCTCGACCTTATTCGTCCTGGCAGCGTTGCCCAGGACTTCCAGGGTGCGAGCATACACGCGATCCCGGCCCCACAGATTCATCCCCGTCTGCTGACCAGCATTGCACCAGTAATGACCTAGCAGGATATGGCCGAACTCGTGGAAGATGCAGTGCGCCCGGTACACGTGCGGATCCCGTTTACGGTAGAAGATCAAGCCCTGATCGGGCTGGTCCACCCAGAGCGCGGTGAGGCTGCCCCAACCCTTCTCTTCGAGGCCCTCGAAGATCAGCGGTTTGCCGTAGATTTGAGCGACCCGCTCAGCGATCTCCTGAAGGCTTGAGCCGGATCCAAGATCAAGGGCAGCGACGATCTCTGCCGGAGACTCCGGCCGGAGCTCTTGGACCGGAGCGGTCATAGCTAACCTCCCATGCAGCAGTGGATCACTGTACCAGTGGTCGTCCGGTCTCCCGTCTTCGTCCTCCCCGGACGGACGTGAGGACATGCGGCGCATCCTGGGATAGGGTCGTACTGAAACACTGATTCAGTTAAATCGTCTTCTAGTGAAGATGGTCAAACATGAGGGGTGGCGACATGGCCCAGCGAGACAAGGACTATGCCGAAGGATTGCAAAGAGCTTCACACCGAACACTGATCGGACGCAGCCCTTACGAACGCAGTGTGGTTGACCACCTGACTCCGACAAGCGGCCTTGGGGCCTTTCTCAAGGGGGATTCGAAGGAACAGCAAAGGATTCCGGCCACGGGGCTTGGCTCTTGGCTGGGGAAGACATCGTTGCGACACGCCGACGACGCGTCCCACTTAACGCAATCCGATTGGGATTAGCTGGGTCTCAGCAACCACCAGGAGGAGGAAGCCATGGCACGTCCATACAAGGGCGATCGTCACGTCGTCACAGCAAAGATCCCTCGAGCCGATGCCGACAAGCTGCAGAAGGTCGTTGAACTGACTGCAGAGACACGATCTGACATCGTCGCACGCCTCCTCCACGAGCACCTTAAGTCAATTGACATCGATGCGTTGGAGCGTCACCAGGAGGCGCTGCCTATCGCGCGGGCCTCTTAAAGACTGAGGGCCCGCCTCTCGGCGGGCCCTCGTATAAGTCTCCCATCACCGCTTTGCTTTGGCCGGCGACCGGTGATGGATCCGAAACCCTCCCTCTCGGGTGGGTCCCTTTTGCATACCTCCCGGGAAGGAGTCTGCCCTCTTATGGTAGCCGACGCTGCCCTGTTGTCACCTACCCCCGCAACGCCCAAGCGGCGTGTCGAGCCCCACACACACGCACAGGCCTGGTTGTTGGCACCGTTGATCGCCGGTCAGCCGGCATATCGTTCGGGGCGCTGGACCCGTGGGAAGTTCGGGTACCCAGGCTCACCTATCGGGATTTCAGGAAGCCTACCGAAGGCGCCGGCGGCGGTGCTCGTTCACGGAGCGGACGGGTCAGTGGCGACCCTGTGCCTGGACTTGGACACCTCAAGCGCAGCCCAGCAGGTCGTTGACGGCGACACCGAGCGGCTGGGGGCGCTGCTGGCGTCCTGCGGGCTGCGCTGGGTGGAGGACGTCTCCCCCAGTGGGGGCCGGCACCTGTACGTGCCTCTGGCGGAGCGAATGGACGGTGCCGCGGCCCGGGAGCTGGTTGAGGCGCTGGCCCGGCTGGCCCCGAGCCTGGACGCGAGCCCGCACCGCAACTCCTCCACTGGGTGCATCCGCGTTCCGGGCTCGGTCCACAAGCGCGGAGGCCACCAGGAACTGGTGACACCGCTGTCGGTGGCGTACGAGGTGCTGCGTCGCCGCAACGCCCCTGACGCGATCGAGCGGCTGCGCCGGGCACTGGCCCCGGAGCTGCGCCGCAACCGCCAGGAGGCCGCCCGACGTGCCCGGGGCGACGTCGCGCGCCGCCAGCCTCAGGCCCACGGCGCACTCCCTGCCGCCGTGGCGCACCCAAGTGGCGGGTGGCAATCCCCGCTGCGGGCGATCGCCGAAACGGGTCTGTACGACACGGCACGCTACCGGTCGGCCTCAGAGGCCCGAATGGCGGTCCTGAACCACCTCGCCGCGTGCGGATGGACCCTTCCCCAGGTCTGCGGCGAGCTCACGGGCCAGTTCCCAGGCCTGGCGGCTCTGTATCAGTCCCGCTCCCAGCTCGAGCGGCTCCTGGAGCGCGAATGGGCCAAGGCGATCGAATTCACCGCCAACAGCGCAGGGAAGAGAGGTACCCGTAAAAGCGACACAAGCCACACTGAACCCACCGGGGGGGCAAAAGCTTCGGCCCCGTCGATCCACCAGCTGGTCAACGATTTGGAGAACGTCCTCTACGCGGTGCTCGATGCAAGGTTCCAATCCCTGGGCAGGGAGGGAATTGGGCTGAGGTTCCTGCTTCGTGGAGTGCTGGCGTACATGCGGACGATGGAGACCAATGTCCTGGACGTTGGCTGCCGGACCTTTGCTCTGGCCTTGGGTCAGCACCACGGCACGGTGGCGAGGCTCCTGCGCCGGCTCTCCGAGCTCTCCGACGGCATGGTCACCAAGATCGCCGACGCCCGCCACCGCAACGCCGACGTCTATCTGGTCGAACTCCCGGAGCAGCACAGCCAGACTGCCCGGGACCTGACCTGGCGCCAGGGCAAGATCCACGCCATCAGACCCGTCTTCCGTGCCCTCGGGCCCGCCGCAGCCCTGGCCTACGAGGCCATCGAACGCTCCCGCCACTCCCCCATCACCGCCGAGATCGTCCGCGACGCCCGCATCGCCCGTACCACCGCCGAGATCGCCCTGGCCGAGATGGCCGGCTACCAGATGATCTACCGCGACCAGGAGGGCCGTTGGCACGTCACAGCCACCACCAGCCTGGCCCAGCTCGCCCACCGACTCGGCGCCGACGCCGACGTCGCCGCCCAGATCACCCTCCACCGGCTCCAACGCGCGGTCTGGCACGCCTGGCTCGACCGCCACAACCCCTCTGGGCAGCTTGCCGAGGCCGACCTCTACGACCCCGAGACCGACGAGCACTGGGTCCCCCCAGATGATGCCGTTTCCACGGCTCTTTGGCACGTAGCCGCGTGACGAAGACAAGCGGATGCAAGCATGACGACGCAGCGAGACCACCAGCTCAGGAATGGAGGACTTGAGCATCGTCTCGTGACCTCTTGGCTTGTTCATCGCGCAGCGGGTTCACAGTGCCTGAAGACAGCTTGCACTTCGGAAATTGACGGTTTCCCGGGCATTACTGTCATTGCTTGCGTAGATGGCCGACCTCGACTCCCCTACTGCAACCGGCGGTCGTGTCGACATGAATCTGTGGCTGGAACGTTGGGCAGGAAGCGTTCCTGACCTGGCCCTAGCTCACGCTGTCTTGACTGTGCACAGAGCTGTCGAACGACATGATCGGTGAGATGGACAGCCGGGCACGGGAGACCGCGGCTGACTCCCTCCCTTTCCTCATCGGTGCAGTAAATGCTGTCATTGAGGGTAGTCCTGCCCTGCGGTGGTTACTGTCATTGCGGGTGATGCCCGTAAAGGGAGCAATGACTGCAAGACCGGTGGCGCCCCCGGCCGTGGCGCTGTTTGGCTTTGATTGAGGGCATCGGTGGCAATGACGGTAATGCTGGCGTCGGTCTCAATGAGGGCTTTGACAGTAGACGAGACGTCGCGTGTGGTTCCGCGGGTTCGAGCTAGGTTTGCTGGCTTTACTGTCATTGCCGGTGATGCTGCTAATCGGAGCAATGACTGCAAGACCGGTGGGCCCCCCGGCCGTGGCGCTGTTTGGCTTTGATTGAGCGCATCGGTGGCAATGACGGTAATGCTGGCGTCGGTCTCAATGAGGGCTTTGACAGTAGACGAGACGTCGCGTGTGGTTCCGCGGGTTCGAGCTAGGTTTGCTGGCTTTACTGTCATTGCCGGTGATGCTGCTAATCGGAGCAATGACTGCAACATCGGGCGTGCGGTGTCTTGGCCCCCGTCCTTGGTTGGCTTTGATTGAGGGCATCGGTGGCAATGACGGTAATGCTGGCGTCAGTCTCAATGAGGGCTTTGACAGTAGACGAGACGTCGCGTGTGGTTCCGCGGGGTTCGAGCTAGCTTTGCTGGCTTTACTGTCATTGAATGCAGTAAGGCGCTTGGCTGATCACTGTCTTTGCTGGTGATGCTGCTAATGGAGGCATTGACCGCGACACGGGCAAGGATGTCCGAACCTCAACGCCATCCTTGGCTAGGCTTGGGGTCAAAGACGGCAATGACAGCGACAGCCTCAATGGTTGCTTTGACAGTAAAGAAGGCTTTGCATGGAACATGCTATCGACCGCGCCGCTCTGGACAGGACGATCGCGCTGATCAACGGCAAGGGTGGAGTCTTGAAGACGACTCTTACCTCGAATGTGGGAGGCCTCCTGGCTGCCAGCGGATACCGGGTGCTGGTTGTGGACATGGATCCTCAAGGCAACCTCGGAATCGACCTTGGCTACGCAAGGACTCCCATCGACGACCAGGGAAGGGCCCTCGCTGCCGCTTTGATGTTTGGCTCGCCCATCGAGCCGTTAGAGACCCAGCGGGAGAACCTCTTCGTTGTTCCAGGTGGGGCGCATCTGGACAAGGCTGCAGCAGGACTGTTTGCTCAGGGACAGAAGGATCCGAGCGGCGCCAAGCTGTCGCTTGCGAGAGGCCTGTCTTCGATTGCGGCAGATTTTGAGATGATCCTCATCGACTGTCCGCCTGGCAACGAATCCCTTCAGATTGCCGCCCTTGGCGCAGCTGCTTGGGCGGTCGTGCCCACCCACACGGACAAAGCCAGCCGCGAGGGCTTGGTCAGCGTCGCAGAGCGTCTGGACACAGTTACAGACATCAACCCCGAGCTAGACCTTCTGGGTGTGGTCCTGACCGCCACTACAACGGGGGCGACTGCTGTGCGTCGTGACGCACGCGAGAAGATCGCCGAGGCATTCGGGACCGGAGAAGTGCTCTTTGATTCCAGTGTCCGTTTTGCTGAGGCGACTGCTACGGCGATGCGCGAGCGCGGTCTGCTCGCCCACGAGCTCGAAAAGTCCGTCAAGGACGGTCCCAAGTGGTACGAGGTAGTGCGGGGGGCTGCCTCGGCAATTGCCGGACCGCGTTCGGCCGGGGGAGTGGCCGAAGATCTTCACCGAGTCGCGCAGGAACTCGTCGCACGTTTGTCCACTGCCGAAACGCGGAAGGTTAGCGCATGAGCGAGAATCGGCCTGCCCTCAGCCTCCCGCCGAGGGACCCCAGCAAGGTGAGGAACCTGCTGCGCAGCAATCGCCCCACAATCGTCCCCGATCCGCCGGCCGCTGCCCCTGAAATCGAGGATGACCGTCGGTCCGTCGCCGGGCGCGAGGTCGATGAAGTGCGCGAGGAGGGCTCAGCACCCAAGAGCCGACGTGCTCAAGTCACCTTCTACATGGACGCGGAGTTCAGGGACCGGGCTCGGGCTGCGTATCGGGCCACAGCCGGGATCGAAGGCGATGACTCTTGGTCCGAGTTCATCGAACTTGCGGTCCTAAATGAGGTGACCCGCCGCGAGCGGCTCCACAACGCAGGCGAGAAGTACGAGGGGAGCTCTCGACGCCTCAAGGCCGGCCGGAAGATTGTCGACTGACGGCAAAGCGGTCAATGACAGTAATGCCTTCATAGAAGAGTGACTCAAGAGCATCATGTGTGTGGGGCCCAGCCTGACTAAGGGGCTGGGCCCCTTGCATGTCGCGTCGCCTCCAGTTATCCGAGCGATCTGACCTTCGACGACGAGACAGAGCGCCGCGCTCGGGCCTCGTGTGGTGAGGCTCGCTTCTTCGGATCAGCCGTAGAGGGCAGACAGAACAGAGCTTTTGTCAACCACCCGCCCTAGAATTGGGAACACATATATGAGTTGTGAGAAAAGCTATCAAACAGACATTCGGATTAGGGGTTGCCGCCAGTGGCCTTGGTGTTGAACCCCGCTCCGCGTGGACGCGCAGCCGCTGCATCTGCCGCTCGCACCGCAGGCCGTGCCAGCCGGATTCCCGAGCCCGGCCCAGGATTACTACGAGGGCCCGATCGACCTGACCGAGCAGCTCGTGAAGGACAAGGCGGCAACCTTCATCGTCCGGGTCGTGGGGGACTCGATGGAGGGAGCGGGGATCAGCGACGGTGACGAACTCCTCGTCGACAGGTCGCTGGAGCCCCGGCACGGGGACGTCATCGTCGCGGTGCTCGACGGCGAGCTGACCGTCAAACGACTCTGGCTCACCGCGCAGGGCGTGGTCCTGCACGCCGAGAACCAAAAGTACCCCGACATCCACATCGCCGAACTGGCTGATTTCCGAGTCTGGGGGGTCGCAACCTACGGGATCCATCACCTCCGGGATGGCCGTCGTGCCGGCTGAGCCGATGCACGAACTCGTCGCCCACGTGGACGTCAACTCGGCGTACGCGTCGTTCGAGCGGGTCTTCGACCCCTCCCTGGAAGGCCAGCCCCTTGTTGTCCTCTCGAACAACGACGGATGCGTCGTCACGGCATCGAAGGAGGCCAAGGCCCTCGGGGTGGAAGTGGGGGAGCCGTGGTTCAAACTCGCGCCCCTGGCGCCGACCATCGGGCTGATCGCCAAGAGCAGCAACTACGAGCTCTGCGGGGACCTGAGCCGACGGGTCATGGAGGTCATCGCCCGTTTCGGGCCCTGGTTGGAGGTCTACTTTCAGTTGCCTGAAACGTGTTGTTGCACCCTGACGGCCAAGTTGAGGCAGCAGACTTCGGGAGCAGTCCCGAGGAGGTCAAGGATGGCGGCCATTGAAATGCCTGGAGGCACTCTCAGAGTGCCTCCGAGATGTCGCTGTTGCTGCCCTCTGATCTCTGAGGTCGACCCTAGATCCAAGCTGGGTCGCCCCCGCACGCCCGTTTCGAGATCCGCCAGAGCGTCAGCTTCGTGCCGCAGGTCGTAGCCGAGCTCATCGCCCCGAGCGGGCGTTTGGACGGGCAAGCTCTTGGCTCTGTTGCCTCGTCCTCTTGGCTCTGTTGCCCCGTCGCCCGGAGCGCGGCCAGCATTGCCCCGTGCCGCGCACTAATTAAAGCCCAACCCGGTTCAATAGGGGCGGCGCAGCATGGGAGGCGCGCCTGACGAGCCGCGGAGAAAGTCGAAGTCGAAGCCCTCGTCGGCTTGGAGTACGTGGTCTATGTAGAGCCGGCGAAAACCTCGCGACGTCGTGTCCTCCGCTGGGCTCCATTCGCGCCGCCGCAGTTCGAGCTCGTCATCGGTCAACTCCACGTCGAGCCTTCGGTTTGCGACATCGAGATGGATGATGTCTCCGTTGCGGATCAAGGACAGTGGTCCACCCACTGCTGCTTCTGGAGTTATCTGGAGCACGACCGTGCCGAAGGCAGTGCCGCTCATTCTCCCGTCCGAGATGCGGATGATGTCGGTGACGCCTTGCTCGAGCAGCTTGCGCGGGATCTTGATGTTGCCAAGCTCTGGTGCCCCTGGGTAAGACCTCGGGCCGATGCCGCGCAGCACGAGGACCGAGTCTGCGTCGACTTCGAGTTCATCGCTGTCCAACCGGGCATCAAGATCTTCGATCGATTCGAAGACTACCGCCTTGCCGCGATGGTCGAGCAGGCGCGGATCCGCTGCCGTCGCTTTGATGATCGCGCCTCGGGGCGCGAGGTTGCCGCGCAGCACTGCCAGTGCCGGCGCGGTACTGAATGGCCGGTCGGGTGTTGCGATGATGTTGGGGTCCCAGATACGTGCCGACGCGATCTCTTCTCCGATCGTCCGGCCGGACACAGTGGGAGCGCTTGTGTCGAGGAGTTCTCCCATCGCCTTCATGAGCGCGGCCTGCCCGCCCGCGTTGTAGAAGTCCTCCATGAGGTACTCGCCTGACGGCTTGACGTTCGCCAGCAGCGGCACGTCTCGGCTGTGCTTTTCCATATCGTCGATGGTGAACGGCACCCCGAGCCTGCCGGCGATCGCGACGAGGTGGGCGGTTGTATTCGTCCCCCCGCCCATGGCGGCGTTCGTCCGGGCTCCGTTGTAGAAGGCGGCGGGCGTGAGGATGTCGGCGATGCCGATCCGGTCTCGGACCAGCTCGACGATCCGTCGTCCCGTGCGTTGGGCGGCGGCCTTCTTGCGGGCATCGACTGCAGGGATATTCGCGGTCCCCATCAGCGATAGCCCCATCGCCTCGAGCACTGCGCCCATTGTGCAGGCGGTACCCATGGTGTTGCAGGTGCCGACGCTCCGTGAAATCCCGTATTCGGCCTGGTCGAGGTCCGAGGCGTCGAGATCGCCCATCCGTGCTTGGTCGTTCAGGCGGTAGACATCGGTGCCCGAGGCGAGCACTTGGGCGCGCCAGTTGCCGCTGAGCATGGGTCCGGCATGGATCATCATGGTCGGCAGGCCGGTGCTCGCCGCTCCCATGACGTAGGCGGGCGCGGTGTTGTCGCATCCGGTCAGCAGGACCAGCCCATCGATGGGGTTGCTGCGGGCGAGTTCCTCGAGCTCCATGCTCATGAGGTTGCGGTACATCATGCCGCTCGGCCGCATGATCGAGTCTCCGATTGACATCGTGGGGAAGACGAGGGGGAATCCGCCGGACTCCAGGACCCCCCGCACCGCCCACTCGGCCAATTCGGTGAGCCCGGAGTTGCAAGGAACCAGATCGGATGCGGAGTTTGCGATGCCGATGACGGGGCGCCCGTCGAACATCTCGCCCAGATGGCCGCCGGCCTTGAGGTTCGCCCGATGGTTGAAGCCGGCAGTCCCCTCGCCCGCGAACCACACTCGGCTGCGGAGGCCGCATTCACCGCAGGCGCCTTTGGCTTCCTGCGCGATCGAATTCTCCTTCACAGCGGCATCATCCCAATTCCATTGGCGAGTTCAGGTGCCGGCGCCGTTTCTTGCGTGCCGCGGATGTATTGGCGTGAGTCATCGACCTCGTTCAGGCGGTACACGGTGTACTTCTTGATCTCGATGATGCGCCGCTCGCCGATTGCGTCGACGGCCCACAGGAGCTCCATCGGCCGGTGGAGCTCGATGACGTGTCCGTGGAACCGGACGACGCCTCCGAACTGGGCTTGGATCTCATCCCCACACCTGAGTTCTTCACACGAGTAGACCCTGGCTGTGCCGTGGGACATAGTGAGTCTCCTTACAAGAATGATGGAAAAGGCATTCGCCTTGAGCGGCGCCGCGACTTCGCGGCGGGCTGCAACGGCCTTGCTCCGGTCAGGACGTCGTGGTCCGCCGGATCGCCGGCGAGAAGGGGAAGCCCGGCGGGAGCCGTCGCGCCTGTCGGGTTGACGGCTCCCGCCGGCACTTCGGCCCTCGGTGCGCTCATCCCTCTGGAAGCCTTGCGATCGCCTCGGAAGCCCCTCCTTCCTGTGTTTGTCCCAGGAAGGAGGGGCCGGTTCTCCCCGGCGGGATCGTGGAGCTTCGGGATCGCCAAGGCTCGTCAGGCGTCCAACAACGAACCGCGATGGGCGGGCTAGGGTGTGCGCGCTATCCGCGAGCCGATTACGTAGACGATCTCCTCGGCACTCTCGATGACGTGCCGCCGTATCTCGTCTACG
Organism: Sinomonas terrae; assembly: GCF_022539255.1. Classification (NCBI taxonomy): domain Bacteria; kingdom Bacillati; phylum Actinomycetota; class Actinomycetes; order Micrococcales; family Micrococcaceae; genus Sinomonas; species Sinomonas terrae. The sequence continues at coordinate 85,358 of NZ_JAKZBV010000002.1, read as the reverse complement.
ATCTCGGTTTCGTCGCCGTTTTCGATGACTGACACCAGGCGGGTGTGCAGTTCCTTGTCCCGGGCAGGATCATGCCGGGCCGCGTAGTCCGTCATGATCGCCATCTGGATGCGCGCTGCGATCAGCGGCCAGATGCGCGTGAGCAGGGGGCTGTCCGATGCCTCGTACATGACGCGGTGGAGCTCGAGATGGGCGAGGTCGGCCTCCACCTCGTCGCCGGCGTCCAGGGCCTCGATGTGGTCGTTCAGGGCCTGGCGAAGCGCCGCCAGTCCGTGCCCGTCTTCCTGCTTCGCTATGCGAAGGGCCGCCTGGGACTCCAGTGCGAACCGGATCTCGGCGACGTCGAGGATCTCCTCTGGACTGAGTTCGGCCACGCTCACGCCCTTGTAGGGAACCTGCACGAGGATGCCCTCGTGGATGAGCTGTCCCATCGCCTCGCGCAGGGTGGGGCGAGTGATGTTCAGGGCAGCGCACAGTTCGATCTCCTTGAGGCGCTGTCCCGGCACGAGCTCTCCCCTCAGGAACGCGCGTCTGAGGAGTTCCGTGGTCTCATTGCGCCGGGTCGTCGATTGCACCGCGGGCAGCTTGAGCCCTGTGCCGTTCGACCCCCGCGAGCCATTGGTACGGCCCCGATCGGCGCCAGTCATCTTTCCCAGCCTTTCTAGAGGGCGGACGGAACCGCGAGGGCGACTCCCGCGTCGCGCAGGAGCCCTGCGAGTGTCTCGGATTCGGCCTCGGTGAGATCGTGGAAGGGCGCCCGGACGGGACCTGTCTTGGCGCCGGTCAGCCTTGCTCCCGCCTTGACCGATGCGGCGTAGTTGAAGTGGTCGAGATATTCGCAGATGGGCCAGATCTTAGCCCACAGTGCCCGGCCCGCCGCCAGGTCCTGCTTGACGGCCAGCGTCTCCCATAGTTCGACCGCGAGGTCCGGGAAGATGTTGACCGCGCCCCATACGGCGCCCTTGGCTCCGCTGGCTAGCCCGAAGAAGGTCAGGGTGTCCCAGCCGTTGAACGTGGTGATGGCGTCGGAGTACTTCACGAGCAGCTCGGTGAGGCCCGGGCCGTCCCCGGAGGTGTCCTTGATGTACTTGACCCCGGGGATGTTGCCGAGGCTGGCCAGTTCGCTGGGGGAGAGCTGGACCCCGGAGACGCCGGGGAGGTTGTAGTACATGATCGGGAGCTGACCGGCCTCCCAGACTGCGGTGAGGAAGTCCTTGAGCTCGTCGAGGTTCGGTGCGTCGTAGAAGGGCGGGACCACGATCACGGCGTCGGCTCCTGCGCGTGCGGCGTGCTCGGTGAGCTCGATGGCTTCCTTGGTCGTGAGTCCGCTGGTTCCGGCGACGACGGGGACGCGGCCTGCGGCGGCCCTGACTGAGATCTCCACGGCCTCCTTTCGCTCCTCCACGGACATCGAGGCGAATTCGCCAGTGCTGCCGTTGACAACGAGCCCGTGCACGCCGGCCTCGATCTGCCGGTTGATGAGGTCGGTGAACGCCTCCGCGTCGATCTGGGTCCCGTCCTCGGTGAACGGCGTGATGAGTGCGACCATGAGGCCCTTGAGTTCATTTGACATGTGCTTTTTTCTTTCCTTTTTACTTTCAGCGGGATGGAAATCTGGCCGTTTCGGGCTTCAGCCGAAGCGCACGGCGTCGACGAACTGCCTCAGCTCTTCGACCTCGCACTGTTCGAAGGCCTCCTTGGGGGTGGCGTTGACCTTGACCTTGCCGTGGGAGAAGAACATGACGCGGTCCGCGGCCTTGGCGGCGAAGGCCATGTCATGGGTTACCAGGGCGATCGCGAGGCCCTCCTCGTCTTTCAGGCGAGTCAGGACGCCGAGCACCTCGGCGGCGACGGGCGGGTCGAGGGCTGAGGTGATCTCGTCGCACAGCAGGAGCTTCGGGCGCATCATGAGTGCGCGGGCGATGGCGACCCGCTGGCGCTGGCCGCCGGAGAGCTGCGACACCTGCGCGTCGCAGTAGGAGCCCATGCCGACCTCGCCCAGGGCGGTGATGGCCCGCTCTCTGGCCTCGGCCCTGCCCATGTTCAGCACCTTGCGGGGCGCGAGTGTCAGGTTCGACATCACGTCCATGTGGGGCCAGAGGGTGTAGCTCTGGAAGATCATCCCCACCTGGGACGCTCCCTGCTCCCACTCCGGGGTCCTCTCGCCGTTGCGGCGGACCAGCCGTCCGTTCAGGCACACGTCCCCGGCTTCGGGCTCGGTGAGGCCGGCCACGGCCCTGAGCAGAGTGGACTTGCCGGAACCGCTGCGGCCGATGATGACGACGACCTCGCCGGCGTCGATGTCAAAATCGACATCGTCCAGCACTGCCTCATCGCGGAAGGTCTTGCACAGCCCCCGGGCCGAGAGGAGATGGTTTTGGCCGGCGATCTGGGCCTGGCACTCGACTTCTTGTTCTTCCTTGGTCACGGTCATCGTCACACCTCTCGAATGGTCGAACCGTCGGATTGGACAAGGTCCTTCTTGGCCGCGGGCAGGGGCAGGGAGGGCAGGAGCGTCCTGCGCTTCAGGTCTGCGGCCTTGCCCTTGGGGCCCTCCATGCCCCGGCGCTCGAGGTGGCTGGTCAGCAGCGACACCGGGAAGGCGATGGCGAAGTAGATCACGGCCGTGGCGGTGAAGAGCTCCAGGGCCCGGTAGGACTGGGTGGCGATCGAGTTCGCCTGGAAGGTCAGGTCGGAGACCGCGATGGTGGAGACCAGGGCGGTGTCCTTGAACATCGAGATGTTCAGGGACAGGATCACCGGGATCTGCTGGCGCAGGGCCTGGGGAAGGATGATGTGCCTCAGCTGCTGGAGTTTGGAGAGGCGCAGCATCTGGGCTGCCTCGATCTGCTCGGCCGGGACCGCCTGGAAGCCGCTCCGGTAGGCCTCTGCCATGAAGGCCGTGAGGTTCGCGGTGAGTGCGATCGCTGCGGACACGAAGCCGGGGAGGGCGAGGCCGGTCAGGGCGGGCATGGCGTAGAAGATCCAGAACAGCTGGACCAGCATGGGCGTGCCGCGGAAGATCTCGATGTATCCCTGCGCAGCCCACCGCAGTGGCTCGACCTTGGCCATGCGGGCCAGCGCGAGCGGGACGGCGAGGATCATCGCGCAGACGATCACGACGACCGCGAGCTCGAGTGTTGTCACCAGTCCTTGGAGGAGCGCTGGCATGGAGTGCCAGATCAAGGACCAGTCGAAGTTGTATCCGTTCACAGGAATGACCCTTCTTGTTCGGCTACTTCTTGAGGTAGTCGCCGAGGTCGTTGCCGGGCCGGTAGTCGACCTTCTGGTAAGCGCGCGTCAGCTCGCCGTTGATCTGGGCGTTGTAGATCGCGAGGTTGACGAGCTGCATGGAGCGGGGGTCGGTGCTGTCTGGCATGCCGTACGCCGCACCGCCCTCGTAGATCGAAGGGCTCGGGAGGATGATCTTGTAGTCCGGGTGGGACGCGACCTGCGCCTGCGCCGTGCCGGAGTCGGTGAACTCGGCAGCGACACGATGGGCGTCGAGCGCCTGGAATGCGTTGGTCCAGTCGCCCACTTCCAGGACCGGGGTGCCGGTGGCCTTGATCGCGGCGTCCTCGGCGGAGCCGGATGCGCTGACGACCTGCTGCTTCGAGTCGATCAGCTGCTGCGACGAGGTCCACGGGGAGTCAGCCTTGACGACGTAGACGGCCGGGTACTCGTAGACCGAGTTGGTGAACTGGATCGCCTTGGCCCGCTCGAGGGTGGAGTTGAGGTTGGCGGCAACGTCGTATCGTCCTGCCTGCAGGCCGGCCACGATGTTGCCCCACGAGGCCGCAACCGGAGTCAGCTTGACCCCCAGCTGCTTGGCCAGGTCTTCAAGTGGGATCAGGTTCGGGCCGCCGAGGTTGCCGTTTGAGTCCTGGACGGTCATCGGCGCCGAGATGGCGACCCCGACCCTGAGCTCGCCCTGGCTCTGGACCTTCTTGATCCAAGATCCCTGGTCTGCGGTGGCGGCAGCGCTGCCTCCTCGCAGCATGCTGCCCAGGTATCCCGCAACCAGCGCGATCAGGAGGACCCCGATCACGGCGAGAGTGATTCTTCCTGACTTTGTCATGTTGGTTGTCCAATCGGACGGAGGTGCCAAGCACCTAGACTGTGGTCCGGATTGTAGATTGATTGACAATCCGTGGGTGATTTACAGATTATTCCGGTACACGCTGTGACGTCAACCACTTTCGGAAGACGGCAGCGGATCGAGACGAAACCCATCCCATCCCCGCCCTGACGGGGGACATCTCTAGGGAGGCCATGGATGTCTGAGGGCACCAACAACGGACTTCCATCGGCGGCAAGCGCGGCCGCAGATCATCGCAGGATCCCCGTCGTGGAGGCGATCGCGACGGTCTTCCGCCGTTTCGCCGACCTCGGCTCGGCCAGGCAGTGCTGCTCTCGCTGCGCGAAGACGGACTCCTGCTCCCACGCGGTCCCGCGCAGGCCCAGCGGATCACCTTGACGTGAGAGCGCGGGGCGCGAAGAGGTCATGGCGTGTCCTTCATCGTTGAGGGTGGGTGTGGGGGTTGGATGGGATGGCAGGGAAAGACTTTGCCTCAGCCGAGAGCGGCTGCGGCAAGCGGGGTGACCCGGTGGAGCCCGGCGAGGTCGCCTGAGAGGGCCTCCCCGGCGGCGATCGCCACGGCCCGCCGCCAGCTTGCGCGGCGGGCGGTTTCCCAGGGCGTCGGGAGGAGGCGTTCGCCGTCCGGCCCGACGAATCGGACTTCGGCCGGTGCGGCCGTATCCGGGCATGGCACGACGGCGGTGAGCCCGCCGTCGTCGGTCAGGATCCGCAGCCGCAGGCTGGCGGGGGCGGCATCGGTGACGAGCACGTCGAGGACCGCGGCCGTGAGGTCTGTGCCGGAGGGAACCTCGAGGACCGCCTCGGCGAGACGGGCCAGCTCGCGCAGGGGAGCGCCGTCGTCGTCGGTGCACTGCGGCGGCGAGGATGCCTGGATTGGCCGCGAAGTCCCACGCGAGCACGACGCGCGGCGCGGCCTTGCCCACGGCGGATCCGGCGCCGTCGTGCGTGGCAGGCGAGCTGACGACGACAGCGCTCGCCCCGCCGTCGAACGCTTCGGCGACGCTCTCGGCCCACCCGGGCGAGCCGGCGATGGCAGCGATCTGCGCGGGGCAGGGCTCGCCCCGATCACGCCGAGAGTGATTCTTCCTGACTTTGTCATGTTGGTTGTCCCATCGGGGAGGTGCCTTGCACCTAGACTGTGGTCGGGATTGTAGATTGATTGACAATCCGTGGGCGATTGACAGATTATTTCGGTACACGCTGTGACGTCAACCACTTTCGACAGACGGCCAGCGGATCGAGACGAAACCCATCCCAATCCCCGGCCTGACGGGGCACATCTCTAGGGAGGCCATGGATGTCTGAGGGCACCATCAACGGACTTCAATTCATCGGCGGCAAGCGTCGCCGCGGATCATCGCAGGATCCCCTCACGGTGATCGACCCCTCCAACGGCCGAGTGCTCGCCGAGGACGACAACGCCTCACCGGCCGAGGTCGACGAGGCGGTGGACTCGGCGAAGGCGGCCTTCACCGGATGGTCTCGCGCCACTCCCGCCGAACGCTCGGCCGCCCTGTGGGCTCTGGCCGGCGAGCTCGAGACGATCTCGGACGAACTCATCGCCACGGAGAGTGCCGAGGCAGGCAAGCCGGTGCGCCTGGCCACCGAGTTCGACATCCCCGGCTCGATCGACAACGTCAAGTACTACGCTGGCCTCGCCCGCAACCTCGAGGGCAAGGCCGCAGGCAACTACTCCGGCGAGCACATCTCGAGCATCCGGCGCGAACCCCTCGGAGTCATCGGCTCCATCGCCCCCTGGAACTACCCGCTCCAAGTCGCCATGTGGAAGGTGCTCCCCGCAATCGCGGCGGGCAACACCATCGTGCTCAAGCCCTCCGAGCTCACCCCCGGCACCACCCTCATGCTGGCCGAAGCGGCCCAGCGCGCCGGCATCCCGGACGGTGTCATCAACGTCGTGACCGGCACGGGTGAACACGTAGGAGACGCCCTGGTCGGCCACAAGGACGTCGCCATGGTCTCGTTCACAGGCTCGACGGCGGTTGGCCGCCGGGTCGCCGCCCGCGCCGCATCGGACGTCAAGCGCGTCCACCTCGAACTCGGCGGCAAGGCGCCCTTCGTCGTCTTCGACGACGCAGACCTCGCCGCCGCAGCCCGGGGGGCAATGGCCGCCTCACTGGTGAACACCGGCCAGGACTGCACCGCCGCCACACGCGCCTACGTCCAACGCCCGCTCTACGACGCCTTCGTCGAGGCAGTGGCGGAGCACATGCGCGAGGCGAAGCTCGGCCCCACGAGCGACCCGGCGACCGATCTCGGGCCGCTCATCTCGATGCGCCACCGCGAACGCGTGCAGGGCTTCGTCGAGCGGGCCCGCCGCGACGGGGCGAAGATCGTCGTCGGCGGAGCCATCGGCGACGGCGAGCTCTCTGCCGGCTCGTACTACCAGCCGACGCTGATCACCAACGCGGACCAGAAGTCCGAAATCGTCCAGAGCGAAGTCTTCGGCCCCGTGCTGACCGTGCTCCCGTTCGACGATGACGAGGAGGGCCTGGAGCTGGCGAACGACACGCCCTACGGCCTCTCGGCCTCGGCATGGACCTCGGACATCCACCGCGCCCAGACCGCCGCCGACCTCATCCAGGCTGGCTGCGTGTGGATCAACGACCACGTCAGCATCATCAGCGAGATGCCCCACGGCGGCTACAAGCTCTCTGGCTTCGGCAAGGACATGTCCACCTATTCCTTCGAGGAGTACACCCAGATCAAACACGTCATGTCCTCCACCGTCCGCGGGTCGCACCGCGCATGGAACGACGTCATCGTGGCTCCGAAGGGGCGGCAGTGAGAATCCTCCTGGTCGGCAGCACCGGAACCATCGGATCCGCCGTCCAACAGGCTCTCACCGAAAGGGGGCATGAGGTCCTCGGCGCCAGCCGCAGCAGCACCGAGCGGCCCGTCGAGATCAGCGACCCGGAGAGCATCGCCCGGCTGATCCAGAACACCGGTCCAGTCGAGGCCATCGCCTGCGCGGCGGGGCACGCCGCCTACGGCCGCGTCACCGAACTGACCGGGGACCAGTACCGCGCGAGCTTCGAGAGCAAATCCATGGGCCAGATCCGGCTCGTGCTCGAAGGCCTCGGTGTCCTGGCCCGGGGAGGGTCCTTCACGCTGATCTCAGGCGTGCTCGGAACCCACCCCGTCGTGACCAGCTCGGCCGCAGCCGCCGCCAACGGCGCGGTCGAAGCGTTCGCCCGGGCGGCCGCCCTCGAAATCGCACCCGCCCGGATCAACGTCGTGAGCCCGACCGTCCTCAGCGAATCCTGGGAGAAGGCCGGACACATGTTCCCCGGGGTGGAGCCGGTTCCAGCCCGACGGGTCGCCAATGCCTACGTCAGGTCCATCGAAGGCGCCGAGACCGGACAGGTCTACCAGCTCTTCTGAGCACCAATCGAAATGACCCCAGTGTGGCGTCGCGCGGGGCGCAAGCCTCGGCCCGCGCGACGCCACCGGAATCGTGAGAAGGCACATCAGTGAACGACCAATTCTTGCTCGAGGCCGGCGGCTTCCAGGGAACGTACCAGCGCATGTCAGAGCCCGAAGCAGCCCGCCTCGCCGCGGAACTGTGGTCCGTGGAAGGGGCAGCGACCCGACTGGCGACGGAGAAGGACGACACCTTCGTCCTGACCACAGCCGAGGGGACCCGCTACGTGCTGAAGGTTTCCAACCCCACCGAACTCCTCGGCGAGCTCGACTTCGAGGTCGAACTCCACCGCCATGTCTGGGAATCCCAGCGAGCCGTGGAAGTACCCGAGCTCCTCGTTTCCTCCGAAGGCATGGTCCTCGTCCCGCTCATCGACTCCGCAGGCCAGAGCAGGCGGGCCCGGATGATGACATTCATCGAGGGCATACCCCTGGACTCGACCGGATCGAGCCCCACGGAGCGCGAGCGCGTCGGAGAGGCACTCGCGCGAATGCGGCACGCGACAGCCAGCTTCGAGCATCCATTCGACGACCGCGTCTACGTCTGGGACGTGAAGAACCTGCCCCGTCTGGCCCCGCTTCTGGAGATTGTTGCCGACCCCGGCCAACGCCGCCTGCTCGAGCTCGGCCTCGAACGCTTCATGCGCATCGCCCCGCTCCTCGACGGGCTTCGGTCCCAAGTGCTCCACAACGACTTCAGCAAGTCCAACATCATCGTCGACCACTCCGACCCGCGATTCGTCCGGGCCATCATCGACTTCGGAGATTCGGTGCGCACCTCCATCGCCGTCGACGTCGCCACCGCGCTCCTGAACCAGCTCCCACGGGAATTCCCGGAGACGGACGACCTAGACCTTCTCGCCGAAGGAAAGGACCTGCTTCGCGGCTATCTGCGGGAAGCCGACCTGACCGAGGAAGAGCTGCGGATCATCCCGTTCCTCGTCCTCGGCCGCGTCGTGTCCCGGGCGCTGATCACACTGAACGGCGCCGCCGCCTCGCCGCACAATGCGGAATACATCCTCCGCAACACAGAGCAGGGATGGGCGCAGCTGCGATGGTTCCTGCGCCAGCCCGAAGAAGCCCTGTCCGCCGCACTGCTGCAGAACTGACCGCAGAAATGGGAAAGGAAGCAATCGATATGACCACCGTCAAGCCGCGGGGCAAGATGGTCAACGCGTTCAACCCCGACGCACCTTCCGAGCTCTCGGAACGAGAGCGCCAGATGGTAGAAGACCGACACCACGTCCTCGCCCCCTCCTACCGCCTCTTCTACCAGGAACCCGTCCACATCGTGCGGGGGCTGGGAACCCGCCTCTGGGACGGCGACGGCACCGAGTTCCTCGACGCCTACAACAACGTCGTGTCCGTCGGCCATGGCCGACCCGAGGTGATCGGAGCCGTGGAGAGGCAGATGCGCCAGCTCTGCACCCACACCCGCTACCTCCACGAAGGCATCCTGGGGTACGCCAACGACCTCCTCGGGACCCTGCGCGAGACCATGCCCGAGGCGCAGCTGATGTTCACCTGCACCGGCTCGGAGGCCAACGACCTCGCGGTGCGCATCGCGAAGTACCACACCGGCCATGAAGGAGTCATCGTCACCTCCGAGGCCTACCACGGCAACTCGGACCTGACAGCAGGCTTCTCCCCCTCGCTCGGAGACCGCTCACCGCTCGGCACCTGGGTCCGCCAGATCCCCGCCCCCGACTCGTACAGGATCCGGGCCGATGACATCGCGCCGATGATGCTCCAGCAGGTGCGCTCCCAGATCGAGGACCTCCAGCGCCGCGGCAACGGCCTGGCCGCCTTCATCGTCGACTCGATCTTCGCATCCGACGGGATCTTCGCCGACCCGACCGACTTCCTCAAGCCCGTCGCCGACCTCGTGCATGAGGCTGGCGGGCTGTTCATCGCCGACGAGGTCCAATGCGGCTTCGCCCGCACCGGCTCCCACATGTGGGGCCATGCCCGCCACCATGTGCAGCCCGACCTGATGACCATGGGCAAGCCGATGGGGAATGGATACCCCGTCGCGGGCGTGGCAGCCCGACCGGAGGTTGTCGCGGAGTTCGGCTACGACCAGCGCTACTTCAACACTTTTGGAGGGAACACCGTGGCCATGGCGGCCGCGCAGGCGACCCTCGACGTCATCCTCGGCGAGGAACTGCAGGCCAACTCCCAGCGCGTCGGCGCGCTCATCCAAGCAGGCCTGAACGACCTCGCAGCCGAGTACGAGCAACTGGGCGACGTCCGCGGATCCGGCCTGTACATCGCCGCAGAATGCGTCACAGACCCCGAAACGAAGGCCCCCGACGCCCAGACGGCCGCCGCAATCGTCAACGGCATGCGCAAGCGGCGCGTGCTCATCTCGGCAACCGGCCCGAACGCCAACGTGCTCAAGATCCGTCCGCCCCTGGTCTTCTCCGAGCAGGACGTCGACTGGCTGCTGAGCTGCCTCGAGCAGACACTCCGCGAGGACCTCCTGGCCCTCGTCGCCACCCGTTAGATCCCGAACCACGAGCCCTGCACCTCAAACGAGAGCCACACACCTCGACAAGGAGTATGCGATGCGCTGGAACAAGACGATCACCGTAGTCGACTGCCATGCCGAAGGAGAATCCGGCCGAGTCGTCGTCGGCGGGGTCCCCCATATCCCCGGCGAGACGGTCTTCGACAAGAGGCTGTACCTCCAGAACCGCCAGGACGACCTGCGCCGCATGATCCTGTTCGAACCGAGAGGGGCTGCCCACCACAACGCGAATGTCATCGTCGCATCGAACAACCCCGCCGCGCAGATGGGCTACATCATCCTCGAGTCCATGGAATACCCCGCCATGTCGGGTTCGAACACCATGTGCGTGGCCACCGTCCTCCTGGAAACAGGGATCCTTCCCATGTCCGAGCCCACCACGGAACTCGTCCTCGAGTCGCCCGCCGGACTCATCGCGGTGACCTGCGAGTGCAAGGACGGCAAAGTCGAACGCGTCCGCTTCGTCAACCAGCCGGCCTTCTGCTACCACCTCGGCAAAGAGGTCAACGTCCCGGGCATCGGCAACCTCACCGTCGACATCGTCTACGGCGGGATGACCTACGTCATGGTCGAGGCAGAGCAGCTCGGCTACGCCTTGGAGCCCTCAGAGGCACGCATCCTCTGCGAGGTGGGCCAGACCATCAAACGGGCCGCCGCCGAACAGATCGACGTCGTGCACCCGGAGAACCCCGACATCCCAGGGATCACCCAGATCGAGTTCACAGGCCCCCTCAGGCGCGAGGGCGACTCCCTGCGGGCCCGCAACACCGTGGTCGTATCACCTGGCCGCGTCGACCGATCACCGTGCGGGACAGGCACATCGGCCCGCCTCGCGCAGCTGCACGCCAAGGGACTGATCGAGCCCGGAGAGACCTTCATCCACGAATCCATCATCGGCACAACCTTCGAGAGTTCCATCGTCGACACCACCCACGTCGGCGATTATCCGGCCGTGATCCCGGCAGTTGCTGGACAGGCGTGGATCACCGGCATCTACCAGATGGGAATGGACCCCAGCGACCCGTTCCCGCGAGGCTTCACGCTGGCCGACACATGGCTGCGTCAAATCGACAATCTGGAACCGGTCAGGACGGCAGCAGAGTAGCAACCGTCAAGAGCGCGCGGAACGCCGCAACCTCAGGCGTTCCGCGCGCTGCCCCGATACCCCAGCCCGCAAGCATGCGACATCCCCAACCCCCTTGAGAGGGCGCCGCAGCGATCAATTACAGAGAGAGAACCACCGTGACTGAAACCCAAGACCTGACCGTGATCCCGCACTGGATCGGCGGCAAGGAGTACCCGTCCGCAGGCGAGCGGACGGCCCCCGTCTACGACCCCGCCCTCGGCGCGGAGACCAAGCGCGTCTCGCTCGCCTCGGCCCAGGACATCGAATCCGCGATCTCCTCGGCACAGAAGGCCTTCCCCACGTGGCGAGACCTTTCGATGGCCAAGCGGCAGAGGATCCTCTTCCGCATCCGGGAGCTGCTCAACGAGCGCAAGGGCGAGCTCGCCGAGATCATCACCTCCGAGCACGGCAAGGTCGTCTCCGACGCCCTCGGCGAGATCTCCCGCGGCCTGGAGGTCGTCGAGCTCGCCACCGGCTTCCCGCACCTGATCAAGGGCGAGCACTCCGAGAACGTCTCCACCGGCGTCGACGTCCACTCGCTCAAGGCCCCCCTCGGCGTCGTCGGGATCATCAGCCCGTTCAACTTCCCCGCCATGGTCCCGCTGTGGTTCCTGCCCATCGCGATCGCCGCCGGGAACACCGTCATCCTCAAGCCCAGCGAGAAGGACCCCTCCGCCGCGAACTGGCTCGCCGCCCTCTTCACCGAAGCGGGCCTCCCGGGCGGGGTCTTCAACGTCCTGCACGGGGACAAGGAGGCCGTCGACGGCCTCCTCGAGCACCCCGAGGTCAAGGCCATCTCCTTTGTCGGCTCCACCCCGATCGCCCGCTACATCTACGAGACCGCCGCTAAGAACGGCAAGCGCGTCCAGGCCCTCGGCGGGGCCAAGAACCACATGCTCGTCCTGCCCGACGCCGACCTCGACCTCACCGCCGACGCCGCCGTGAACGCAGGCTTCGGCTCCGCGGGCGAGCGCTGCATGGCCATTAGCGTCATCGTCGCCGTCGAGCCCGTCGCGGACGAGCTCATCGCCAAGATCCAAGAGCGCGTGGCGACTCTGAAGATCGGCGACGGCCGACGCAACTGCGACATGGGCCCCCTCGTCACCGCCCAGCACCGCGACAAGGTCGCCTCCTACATCGACATCGCGGAGGCCGACGGCGCGAAGGTGGTCATCGACGGCCGCGGGATCGAGGTCGACGGCGCGGCGGAGGGCTTCTGGCTCGGCCCGACACTCATCGACGACGTCCCGGTGACGTCGAAGGTGTACCAAGACGAGATCTTCGGCCCCGTGCTGTCCGTGGTCCGCGTGGGCAGCTATGAGGAGGGGCTGGAGCTGATCAACTCCGGCGCGTTCGGCAACGGCACCGCGATCTTCACCAACGACGGCGGCGCAGCCCGCCGCTTCCAGAACGAGGTCGAGGTCGGCATGATCGGGATCAACGTCCCGATCCCCGTCCCGGTCGCCTACTACTCCTTCGGCGGGTTTAAGGACTCGATCTTCGGCGGCACCAAGGCCTACGGGCTCCAGGGCTTCAACTTCTACACTCGCGAGAAGGCCGTCACCTCCCGCTGGCTCGACCCCAGCCATGGCGGCCTGAACCTGGGCTTCCCCCAGAACTGACTTTCCTCGCTTGGTGGAAAGGGCCCGGGACGTTCATTGAGGCTCCCGGGCCCTTTACAGAACGTGGCCGGGAACGGAGGCCAGGGCCAACGCGTGTCACAATATGGGCCTCACGAGCATGCCGGTCAGGGCCCAGGTCAGGAATCCTCGAGCGAGCCGAAGACCATGGGATCGAACGCTTGTTCTATCTTTTAAGGGTGAGCAAGCCGCGGCGTGATCGGGTATGGCCGCGGCCGCGAACTACGCGGCACGCGTGGCTCAGAGACAGCCTTGAGCCGGGGGATCCGCCGCGGCAAGTGTTGATCGTCGAGTGGAGGCGGCACAGCTACAAATGGACCGCGCGGATCATCTACTCCCTCGACATCGACGGTTCCGAGGGCCCCGCTGTGGTGGATCGTTGGGTTCCGGCGGAATCCCTGCGCCCGGCACGAACCGACCCCAACACGGCGTTCGGTCTGCGGTGACGGACCGAATGGGCTCATCCGATCGGAACCGCGCCCTCTCGGCCATCCGGCTTGATTTCTGATATTGACCGTTCGCGGTGGAGGGCCCTGCGGAGGGATTCCCGCTCTTCGACGAGATCGAGGAGCGCCGTCGCGTAGGCTTCCAGCCTTTTGGCGAGTTCCCGGTTCTCCGAGGCCAGCCTTGCGTTCCTGGCCTTCTCGGCATCAAGCAGGGATCGCACGCGGTCGACCTCGGGCTTGGTGCGGTTGAGCTCTCTGGCTCGGACCTGGAATTCCCGGTTGAGGTCAGGGTTGTCGTGGGTGAGCCGATGGCGCTTTACCCCGGCCACCTCGATGAGGCGGAGTCCTGTCAGCGGCCCTGGGACCCGGCCTTCGAGGAGGTCCTCCATTGCCTGTCGGAGAGCGGTCCGTGCCTGGAGTTCTGTCACTGCGGGTCCCCTTTCTCATGGTCCGTGATGATGTCTTCGAGGCTTGATCGGATTGCGCTGACCCGTTGGTGGCGGATTGCGGGCGCGAGGAGGTCGTCGGGCAGGCCCTCGAGCACGAGTTTGAGGTCGGCGATGTCGGAGTCAGTCCTGGCGATGTTCTGGCAGCTGCTTCGGCATCCGGCAAGATGCGGGGCTTCTGCATCTTTCCTGACGCACAGTGCCTTTAGCCGGTCGAAGACGCAGTGAACTCCTCGGCCGGGAAACACCTGCAGGACTGGGTCGTGGAGGAGCTTGTCCGCCTGCCGTCCTGTGCGGAGGACGCGTCCGGCGTACTTGGCCTGAGTCTCGCGGACGCGTCGTTCCAGCTCTCCTGCGGCGGGTCCGCTTACGGTGCCTTTGCTGTCGAGGTACTCTTCGAGGCCTTTGGCGCGATCGAGCCGCTCAAGCCACCGTTCGAAGGCGATCTCGTCGGGGAAGCCCGAGTCGTAGTCCCCGGCGTAGCCCTTGGTGATCCGGACGTTGACGTGGCCGTACTGGATCGCGGCCGCGACCAGCCCGCGGGGCCTGCGCACGATGTGCCAGGCCAGGGTCCTTCGGAACCGGCTGGGACTCAGACGTCCGTTCGTATCGTCGGGGATCCTGTCGGGACGCCCATAGCGGTGGCAGAAGGCGTTGACCCAGTCGACGAAGCGGACGACGTCCGTTCCGATCTGGGAGGATGTGCGTGCCGTCCCGGCCCTTGGCGCCGTTGCAGGGCCCTTGCGGCGAATCGGTTGCGGGCGGATGTTCTTCGGGAAGAGGAACGCATTGTCGTGGAGCTCTTCGAGGACCGTGACGGCGCGGGCCACGACCGGGTGCACGACCCAAGGCGTTTCGCGTTCTTCGCCCTCGGCGGCCTTGGTACCGCTTCCGTCCCTGGCGCCTTTCCACCGCGTTCCGGTGATCGTGAGGCGCCCTGTCAGCGCGTCGGAGGCTAGGCATCCGGCGCGCAGCGCGAGGACCTCGCCTGGCCTCATGCCTGAGAGGTAGGCGGTGACGATGTAGCAGGCGGTCATCAGCAGTTCGGCGTGGCGCACCGCGTCTTCAAACCGCATGTGGCCCGCGTGCCAGGGGACGCCGGCGACCTCCACGCGGCATCCGGCCAAGAGGTAGGCGTCATCGTCGATCGGAAGGCCTGACTCCTCCACGATCCGCTGATCGTAGAGGAAGTGGTTATGGCCGGTCGTGTCGGTGAGCCGTCCGAGGTACCCCCAGCGCACCTTCCTTGAGCCGTCTGGCTCGATGTGCCCGGGAAGGCCCAGACCGGCCTCGGCGAGTTCGCGCAGGGTCTGCCCGAGCCGCTCCCTGCGCTCATCCTTCATCACCGGCATGCGGCTGTCCGCCTCCCAGTGCCTGCGCTCTCTGACGACGAGGCGAAGGTACTCGCGGTAGTTCGCCACGACGTCAGTCGAGATCTCC
Source organism: Sinomonas terrae (assembly GCF_022539255.1). Classification (NCBI taxonomy): domain Bacteria; kingdom Bacillati; phylum Actinomycetota; class Actinomycetes; order Micrococcales; family Micrococcaceae; genus Sinomonas; species Sinomonas terrae. The sequence continues at coordinate 70,190 of NZ_JAKZBV010000002.1, read as the reverse complement.
TCGACGAAGCGGACAGCCCACCCGACGAGCGGGACCAGCGTCGCCTCCGCAATGCGAGGCGTGCGGTTGAACCAGTCGTTGAGCTCCTTCGTCCCCAGCAGGTCCCGGGCGGGGGCGTCGTTCCATGGCGGACTGTCCGGCATGGACAGGATCGGGTCCACGATGTCTCGGTGGGCCCAGAGCCTGCGCACTTCGGAGATGGCGTGCTGCTTCCTGCCGTAGGAGAGCCCACTGTCGCCCAGATCGGCCAGGAAGGCATCGAGGCGTTCAGCGTCGAGTTCGCCGAGCCCTCTCAGTCCCTCGTCGACGGCCCAGCCGACAAGGCGGTGCAGGGATGCCTTGGCGAAGCTGATAGTGCGCAATGACGGTCTGCCGCTCGCTTTGGCCGCGGTGAGGAGGCGAGGTTGGTCCTCGTTGATCAGCCTCCACAGGTAGTCCTTGAGGGCGTTGCGCCATGGTTCCTTGAAGACGCCGAAGTTGATGCTGGTCATGGCGCTGTGGTCTTCGAAGATCCCCGGGGTGAGGTCCCAGCGTTCGTCTCCGAACCTCGAGAGCGCAGCGGGGTCGGTGTCCGGGCGCAGCGGCCGGTTGGCCAGCACGGGGGTCTCCGGCCCAGGCGCCCTGTCATTGTTATCCAGGATCTCGGCGGTCATCTCAGGTCAAGGTCTCCATCCAGCAGGGCCCGGACCAGCCGGGCATCTTCTTCGGTAGCCTGCGCGGCCTGGTCTTCTGCGACAGCCTTCTGCAGGTCCATCAGGTCTTCGAGCTGGGCGGCGGCTGGCGCGTATTTCCTCTCCCATTCGTGCTCGTCCAGGCCGGGCCGGAGCTCGCGCAGCCCGATCAGGGTCAGGGCCTGGACCGGGATGTGCCGCGGCTCGGACCGCGAACAAGGGCACCCCAAGCACAGCAGGAACGACGCTTTGCACGGGGTGCCCGTGGGGGAATGCGGCGAATTGGTGTTGTCCATGCACGCGCCGGCCACCGTGTCGAGGTCCCCGGCCAGGAGCCCGCGGAGGGTCTCGGTGGTAAGTCCGAACCGTCTGGCCACAGCCTCGGGGTCGTGGAGCGCCTCCGTCCTGTCAGCCTCGGTGAGGACTCGGCGGGCGTTCTCGATGCGGATCCGGTCGACTTCTCCTTCAAGGGCCTCCTCCACGACCCCCTGATAGGAATCGAGCGTTGAGGCATCCCTCGCCAGATAGACCGATGCCAATGTCTGCGCCGACTGCGCCACCGGGCGCTGGTGCCTGTCCAGATACCAGCGCCTGATCCGGCCGGTGTCCACCCTCCGGCGTTCGCCGGATTGGTCTTCGAACCCCGGCAGCAGTATCCGGCACGCCTGAGCCGACATCCTCCGGTACCTCATCGTCGCCGCCCGGCCTCCGCTTGCCTTCGCATAGAACATGAAGAGTCCATCGTCCCCGGTGTGGCGCCGCAGGTCCTCACCGAGTTCGAGGGCGAGCTGGTAGACCCCGTGCGCAGTCGACAGGTCGTCCGCCCCCGAGCCGCTCGATTTTCCGATGAAGGCGAGATCCATCTCGGAGTGCTGCGGGCCCCTGCGGGCCTTGACGCCGCGCAGGAGGACGGCAGGCGTTTCAGCTGCGGCCGAAGCAGCAAGGTGATCCGCGGTCAGGCCGAGGACGGTCGAGAGGTTCAGCCCGGTGAGGCAGATCAGCAGGGCGACCAGGGCATGGGCATCTTCCCGGGTCGGATTCAGTTCCGCGAGCAGCGCCCCCGACCTCGGCACCGCCAGATTCCCGTCCTCAAGGCGGGGGAGGTCGCCGTGCTCGAAGATGTGGGCCAGGAGGGCTCGCTTCTCGTTTGCATCCGGGACGCGGTTGAGCTCGGGCGTGCCGTGGCGGGCGAGGAATTCCTCTGCCTCCGATCTGGCTGCGCGGATCCGAAGCGCTGCCTTCCTCACCACCTTCCTGGCAGCACGCCGAACCGCCGCGACCTCGCCATCCCCATAGGCTTCGACCTTTCCGGCTGCGATCACGGCAGGATTCGGCGCGTAGAGGGCGTCCCGGAATCCGCTGGGGAGTCCCTGCGATCCGCGTAGGACGAGCCTGAGCGAGTGGACCACCGAGACGTAGGCCCGGCCCGAAGTACTGGCAAGCCGTGCACGGTGGAGCGCCGACGGTGCCAGCTCCCCGAGGCTCTCAGGGACGGAGGGCCCGGTCATAAGGGCATTGGCGAACACCTTCAGGCTCGAGAACAGGGCCTGGGCCGACTGGGCCGTGCGCCGAGTCCCTCCCGGGCCCGTCGCACGGGCGAACCCGAGGGCAAGGTCGATGGTGATCAGCTCGGGCAGGCCGAGCCGGACGAAGCGGAAATCGCTGAACTCGCTCCCGTGCTCGGGGAAGAAGCGCACGACCGGAGCCCCATCCTCGAACCGAACCGTCTCCGGAGGCCCGTAGCCGGGCTCGGGAAGCGCGGCACGCTGGGCCACTAGGACTCCTCCGGGCCCAGGAAGCGCACCCGGGGATCGCCTCGGACCAGGTCGAATGCTGTACCCGTCTCGGGGTCGCTGGCATGGTGCGCGAGCAGGAACTGCACGTCCAGGCCGAGGAACGGCTCGAGGTAGATGCTCTTCGTCGTGGCGACGTCCCTGTGCCCGAGCATTGTCTGCACCAGCGACCAGGTGTCCCCGAACTGCTCGCGGAAGTCCTCGAACCGATCCTCCCTCGAACCCCGCTCCCAGACCAGCCTGCCCACGGCGTACCAGCGGAGGGCGAAGCTGTGCCGGAGCATGTGCGGATGGCACTTCAGGCGCTCGATGCCGCCCTTCTCCACCCGCGCGTTCGCGAGCCGGAACGTCGTGTACCAGGCCTTCTTCCCCCGCGGCAGCCCGTCCTCATTCAGCCACAGCGACAACGGCTCGAGGCCGCCGTCGGTCTCCTTGAACAGCTTCAGCCGGTCTTTCGGAGACAGGTCGCGGAGCCGGCTCCTGACCACCACGCCGGCGCGCGAGGCCCGGACCGAGCCGTCAGAGCCCACTTCGTCGACGACGAGCATGCCTGGAACCCGCTGATACAGGCCCTTGTCCTGCGCCGACCGAACGGACCCGGCCCGCTCGGTCTCCACGTAGTCCCAGATACCATCGAGAGCCGACCTCCCGATCCAGAACCTGCGCCCATGGCCGCCCTTGGCGCACCGGTCGGCCAGCCTGGCGGTGACGAACCCGCGCCCGTCCCCAGCTGGCGGGAGCTCCGGCACGACCAGCGACGCCAGCTCCTGAATTCGAAGTCCCGTGCTGTAGAGGCCGTCGACGAAGCCAGCATCGCGGCCCTGCATCCGCGGTCTCCATCTCGTCCGCTCCAAACCCTCGCGCGAAATCCCGTGCACACCAACGTCGCGCCACAGCCTGAACGCCCCCGGAGTCAGCCACTTCACGTCCGCTGAGCGCACCGACGTCGAGCTTGACCGCCGGTCACGGGTCCCAGAGCGGCCGTCCGAGGTCCGCCGTTCGGCCAGCGGCAACAGCCGCGCGGCTCCCAGACGATCGACCGCCCAGTCATGGAACGCGAGGATCCCGGCCCGATTGCCCTGCCACGTGGACCCGGCGACCCGACGGTCGTTGCTGAAGTCTGTGGTCCGCCAGAACCGGAAGTCGAACAGATCGCCCTCCACCGCGGAGTCCCACCCTTTGTTCCGGAGCGAGAGGAAGTTGATCCATGTGCACAGCGAGTACGCGTACTTCCGGTTCGTGCCCTCCGACAGATTCCTCATCCGCCCACTGGCAAAGAACGCGTTCACCGCCTCATGGGCGGCCCCGCTCCCGTGCAGGAGAAAGGGCCGGCCCGCGTCCAGACGAGGCCGACCAACGTCGGCGCGCTCGAGAAGCGGGTCATCAGGCCAGTTGTGCCCCTCCACAACGAAGTGGACCTTCCATGCCGCCCCTGAAGTGTGCATACCCCGACCGTATGAATGGCAACGCCGATCCTCCGGGCAACACGCTCAAACTGGCGAGAGAATCTATTCGATCGACGAGGCCTTCCTCGGCCTCGGCCCCCGCATGGCGGCTGGCGATCTCACAGCCCTCGGACGCGACATCCGCAACACTCTCTGGAAGCTCGTCGGTGTTCCCGTCTGTGTCGGCATTGCAACGACGAAGACCCTCGCCAAGCTGGCGAACAAGACGGCGAAGAAGATCCCCGTCTTCGACGGTGTCTGCATCTGGGAGCAGACCAGTCCCCGCTGGCGGTCGAAGCTCCTTGCCCAGCTGCCCGTCGCCGAGGTCTGGGGCATCGCAGGACGGCTCGAGAAGCGCCTGGCCGCCCTCGGTATCCTCTCGATCGCGGACCTCGCGGCCGCGGACCCGGTGATGATCAGGGACCGGTTCAACGTGGTCGTCATGCGCACCGTCCTCGAGCTGAAGGGCGTCCCGTGCATCCCCTTCGAGGAAGCCCGCCAGGGCAAGGAGCAGCTGATCTTCTCCCGCTCCTTCTCCGCCCCCGTCACCACCCGAACCGAGATGCGCCAAGTCCTCACGGCGTATGCCCAACAAGGCGCAGCCCGGCTCGAGCGCCACCATCAGGCCGCCAAGCTGATTACCGCCTTCGCAGGCACCAGCCACTACGCCCAAGAGCACTCGTTCCCCACAGTCCTCGTGCCCCTGCCTGCCCCGACCACGGACCCGGTCGTCCTCGCAAAGGCGGCCCAGCGGCTCCTTCCGCACCTCGAGGAAGGAACCCGGTACGCCAGGGCCGGGATCATGCTCACAGACCTCCGCCCCGCGACTGGCCAGCAGGCTCTGGAGCCCTTCCGTTACCGGCACGAGGAACAAGGCATCGCCACCCTCGTCGAGCAGGTCCACCGCAAGGTCGGCAAGGACCTCCTCGGTCTTGGCCACGCCGGTATCCGCCCACGACCCCACTGGCGTATGAAGCGCGAGATGCTCTCACCCCGCGCAACCACCCACTGGGACGAACTCGCCTCCGTCAGGGCCGACTGACAAGGGCCTATCCCACCGCCATCTCTAAGGCGGGAACTGTGGTGTTGTCCGGGCACCTGCGCCCGAGACAGAGGGCTGCTGCTGTCGGCCGGTGTCCATCGCCATCGGGCCGCCGAAATTTCCCGACCCCCTGCGCCCGATCCTACTCAGCGCTTACGGTGGGGTATGCCCGCCGGCTACGCGCGCGCCCTGGGCGGGGCGTTCGACCTCGCTCTGGCCAAGGCCGTGTCCGTGGTCCCGGCCCGGCCCGGGCTGCAGCTGGAGCCCAAGGTCGACGGCTTCCGCGCGGCGATCGTCGTCGAGGATGGGGGAGTGCGGGTTTGGTCCCGCAACGGAACCGACCTCACACCGAGGTTTCCCGAGCTCGAGCAGGCCGCGCGGGCCCTTATACCCGAGGGCTGTGTGGTCGACGGTGAGATCGTGATGTGGAACGAGGGGCGGCTGGACTTCGACGCGATGCAGCGCCGCATGGGCCCGGGCCCGGCTCTGGCACGCCGGCTGGCTGCCGAGCAGCCGGCCAGCTTCGTCGCCTTCGACATCCTCGCGGTGCTCGGCCGCGACGTGCGGCCGCGGCCGCTGTCAGAACGGCGCCGTCTGCTCGAGGAGCTCGCGGCCGGGTTCGACCCGCCGCTGCAGCTGTGCCCCGCCACGTTCGACCGCGCCGCAGCCCAGCAATGGTGGGAGGACCCGGGCCGGGCCGGCTTCGAGGGCATCGTCGCCAAGCCCGAGGGACCCTACCTGCCCGGACGCATCTGGTGAGTTATCTGCACCTTGTGCCGCGCGCCGCCGTCGCTCCTTGACTCGCATTCGCTAGGCATGGGAAGCAGGACGATCTGAGTCCCCTAGGCCGAAGGTGGGTGCCGGAGTGCAGGAGCGCAGTCTGAGCAAGGATGTCCGCGGAGGTCTGATCAGCGGCGAGGTGGAACTCGCGCGCGTTGGGTGCGTCGAGGTTGGGCCGGGCCCTCATGAGCCCTTCACGCTGTGGGACCCGGGGGGTGCGGTTGTCGAGCCAGTAGCCGCTTGGATCCGGTATCTGGCCGTTGGGGATTACAGCGTGCGCACCCTGCGCTCCTATTGCTTCGCCGCGCTGACGTGGTTCCGTGTGCTATGGATGCTTGATGTGCCGTGGAGCCGGGCGAGCGAGGCTGAGACGGCGGCGATGGTCGGGTGGCTGCGGGTAGCGCCCAACCCGCAGCGGCGGCGCGCAAAAGGCATGCCCGGAGGGGTCAACATCAAGACCGGGAAGCCGAATCTCCGGGCCGGGTACGGGCCGGCGACGGTCAACCTCACGCTCGCTGCCGTCCACGGGTTCTACGGTTTCCACGCCCAGTGGGCGCACGGCCCCGTCGTGAATCCGGTCCCGGCCTCTCCGCAGCGTCGCCGCGCGCTCGCGCACCGAAGCGCGGTCGAGCCGAAGCAACGCCACCGGCGGGGTCCCTACAGGCAGCGCGCCGCGCAGAGGTCGCCGCGTTCCATCTCGGACCGACTGTGGGATGAGCTATTCGAGAGGATGGGCAATGACCGGGATCGCGCCCTTCTGGCATGCTTCGTGAGTTCGGGTGCCCGGGCCGAAGAGCTCCTCGGAGCCCAGGTCGAGGATGTCGACTGGGCCAATCAGCGCCTCTCGGTAGTCTCGAAGGGAAGCAGGGAGAGGCGCTGGGTTCCGCTCTCGCCAGAGGCCAAGGCATGGTTGGTCCGCTATCTGGGCTCGCTCGACGTCTCCTCGAGCGGTCCGCTGTGGCGCACGCTCAGAGGCGCCGAGCGTCCGCTGACCTACTCCGCGGCCAGGCGTGTCCTCCAGCGCGCGAACGCGGCCCTTGGAACGAACTGGTCCCTGCACGATCTGAGGCATACGGCGTCCGTGCGCATGGTCAACAGCGGCGTGCTCACGCTGCCCGAGGTGCAGGTCGTGCTCGGGCACGCGGATCTCCGCACGACGAGCCGCTACACAATGCCGCGCGAAGAGGAGATGATCGCCAAGCTGCATGACTTCTACGCCCGTCCGGCGCAGCCCGCACGGCGGTTCGCGTCCGGGTACTCGGCAGAGGACGTCATGGCTGTCTTCGGAGCCGAGACGGGGGAGCGCGACGGTGAGTAGGGCATCAGTCTCGACCACGGCTCTCTGGAGCCGGCGTGCTGCTCCCTCAGGGCCGGACAATGCGGCGCCTGAGCGGGCGCCCAAGGCATGGGGGAAGGACGACATCGTCGAGCCCCTGGCAGCGGCAGCGAATCTTCCCGCTCCTATGGGCGACCTGAGCCGGGCGACTGTGGACCAGCTGCTCGATACCGCCTGCTCGGTGCTCCCAAGGTCGCCTATCCAGCTCGACAAGCGGCGCCGCTCGATCCGGCGTCTGGCTGAGCATCTGTCTGGGTTCGAGGGCGGGACATGGCAGGCGCGGTGGGAGGCCAGCGGGTGGGAGACCTCCGAGGAGCCGCTGGCCTCGATGAATCCCGCACCGACGGCGAGCTGGAGGATGACCAGTGGGCTGAGCTGGCTGGTCGCGATGCGTGCGGTGGTCCCCTCGGTTCGAACGCTCCGCCGCGACGTCGTGTCCGGGTGGCTTGAGAAAACGGAGCTCAGAGTACGCTAAGGCGGTTTTTGGTGGTCCTGTTGGCGTACTCTGCTGCCCGTTTTCGAGGGCCGGTTCAGGTTTGTCGGTGGCGGAGTTGGCGGTATCTGCCGGGTTTGACCTGGTTCCGCCAGGTGTAGTTGCCGGTGAGGTTGATGTGCTCCCAGCCCAGCGGTGAGAGGTACTGGAATAGCTCGGGGTCGAGGTCTGGGGTCTTCTCTCGGAGGGTGTCGATGGCTCGTTCGAGGTAGACGGTGTTCCAGTGGACGATGGCCGCGGTGAGCAGGTTCAGGCCGGAGGCGCGGTAGCGCTGGTGTTCGAAGGAGCGGTCGCGGATCTCGCCGAGGCGGTTGAAGAAGACGGCGCGGGCGAGGGCGTTTCGGGCCTCGCCCTTGTTCAGCCCTGCGGTGGTCCTGCGGCGGAGGTCCGGGTCGGAGAGCCAGTCAAGGACGAAGAGGGTTCGTTCGAGGCGGCCGAGCTCTCGCAGGGCGCGTGCGAGGCCGTTCTGGCGGGGGTAGGCGCCGAGCTTGCGGAGCATGAGGGAGGCGGTGACGGTGCCGGTCTTGATCGAGGCGGCGAGGCGGAGGATCTCGTGCCAGTGGTCGCGGATGTGCTGGGTGTCGATCTTCCCGCCGATGAGGGGCTCGAGCTCTGGGCGTGCGCGGGTGTCCTTGGGGGTGTAGAGGCGGGTGTCTGCCAGATCGCGGATTCTGGGGGCGAAGCGGTAGCCGAGGAGGTGGGTGAGGGCGAAGACATGGTCGGTGGTCGCCGTGGGTGTCGACGTAGTTGGCCTCGATCTCGGCGTCGGTGCCGTGCCGCAGCAGGCCCTCGATCATCGCCGCGACCTCGGAGCTGGAGCAGGACTTCAGCTGGGAGTAGATGCACACGTTCCGGCGTTCCACGTGCCAGTAGATCATCACCCCGGCCTCGCGACGCCGGACGCCACCCGTCTGGCCAGCTACTTTGCCCCTGGGGACACCTTCGGGAGTCCCAGGCCTTGATCACGACCGACCCCGCCTCGTTCGTGGCGCGATAAGCCTCTTCTCTCGGTTTCTGAGTCCCTCGCAGGACCGGGGTCCTCGGACGCCGCGGCCGGGCGGTGCGGCTGGGCTACCGGTGTTGGGCGGCGAGGGGGCATTGGAAGATGGAGCCGTGTCCGTGGCCGACGGCGTTGAGGTACCGGACGATGATCGCGTAGGAGGCCGGCAGGGTCGTGGCGGTGTAGGGGATGCCCTGCCGGGCGCAGTGGGCTCGGACGAGGGCCTCGGCGTGCCGCAGGGCCGGGCGGGGCATGGTGGGGAAGAGGTGGTGCTCGATCTGGCGGTTCAGGCCGCCCATGAACACGTCCATGGCCCACCCTCCTGTGATGTTGCGGGAGGCGAGGACCTGGCGTGTGAGGAAGTCGGCCTTGGAGGAGGCGGCGAAGACCTTCATGCCCTTGTGGTTGGGGGCGAACGTGGCGCCCATGTAGAGGCCGAAGACGCCCTGCTGGATCCCGACGAAGGCCGCGGCGATCCCGGGGGGCAGCAGCCAGAACGCCAGGGCAGGCACGGCGCACACCCGGGCGGCGAGGATGGAGATCTCCACCGCCCTGCGCTGGACCGGGGCGCGGCGGAACAGGAACCTGAACGAGTCCACCTGCAGGGCAAGGCCCAGGAACGGCAGGACCGGGAAGAGCAGGTAGCCCTGGTGCCGGGTGGGGAACCTGAGCCAGCGGGGCCGGGCCGCCGCGACGGCGTCGTGGAACGCGATGGTCCCGGGCCTGATGTCCGGGTCCTGGCCGATGACGTTGGGGTTGGAGTGGTGCCTGGAGTGCTTCTGCTGCCACATCGCGTAGCTGATGCCGGTGAGCCCGTTGCCGAGGATCCTGGCTGACCACTCGTTCACGCTCCACGAGGCGAAGACCTGCCGGTGCGCGGCCTCGTGGGCCAGGAACGCGAACTGGGTCATCAGGACCCCGAGCCCGACCGCGACCAGCACCTGGAACCACGAGGCCCCGATGATCGCGAACCCCGTCCACGCCCCGCCCCAGGCCAGCATCAGGATCACGAAGACGGTGATGTAGTAGCCGCGCCGCCGCTCCATCAGGCCCCGGGCCCGGACCTCCTTCTGCAGCGCCAGGTAGCTGTTGACCACCCGGTTCGGGCGGGCCGGGCGCTCGCTAGCCGAACTGGAAAGGCCCATCGTTCCCCCTGGAGAATCCGAGGCCCGGCAGCCGTGTTCCGGGGCCGGTCCCTCCCTCCCAGCATAGGCCCCATCGGTTGCGGGCAGAGGCGCCGACGAGCCGGATCCCGCCCCGCCTGGCACCCTTGGGCGCCCTTCTGCTTCCGGGGCCTTTTCCCCTGATGGGGTGGAGAATGGGAGAAGGAACCGTCCGGGCGCCACAAGGGCGCCCTTGGACGGTTCCGCAGATTAAGGAGGGGATCCTTATGGGCCCCATCGCTCTGACCGTCCTGATCGTCGTCGTCGTGGTGCTGCTGATCGCGGCGAGGATGTCGATCCGCATTGTGCGCCAGTTCGAGCAGGGCGTGCTGTTCAGGCTCGGGCGGGTCGTGGGGGTGAGGATGCCCGGATTCCAGCTGATCGTCCCGGTGGTGGACCGCCTGCCGCTGGTGAGCCTGCGGATCGTGACGATGCCGATCCAGTCCCAGGGCATCATCACCCAGGACAACGTCAGCGTCGACGTCTCCGCCGTCGCCTACTACCGGGTCGTGGACGCGGTGAAGTCCGTCGTGGCGATCGAGAACGTCGAAGCAGCGATCAACCAGATCGCCCAGACCACCCTCCGCAAGGTCGTCGGCCGGCACACCCTGGACCAGACCCTCTCGGAGACGGAGCGGATCAACGGGGACATCCGCCAGATCCTGGACGTCCTCACCGCCGACTGGGGAGTCGAAGTCACCCTCGTGGAGCTGAAGGACATCCAGCTGCCCGAGACGATGAAGCGCGCAATGGCCCGCCAGGCCGAGGCCGAGCGGGAGAAGAGGGCGAAGATCATCGCCGCCGAGGGCGAGGCGATCTCCGCCGCCGCCCTGGGCGACGCGTCGGACACCATGATGGCCCACCCGCTGGCCCTGCAGCTGCGGAACCTGCAGAGCCTGGTGGAGATCGGCGTGGACAAGAACACCACGGTCGTCTTCCCCGCCCCGCTGATGAGCACCATCGGAGAGCTCTCCGCTTTCCTGGCCCGGGAGGGCCAGTCCGCAGCGTCCGCAGCGTCCGTCAACGGCAAGGCCCCGGTCAAGGCAGCCTGACCCGCAACGCCTCAGGCAAGCCCTGGGCGCGCTATGGTCGGGTGATGGTGGCAGCTGCCGCGGAACGCGCCCTCACGTCGTACCACTGGCTCGGGATCCCGATCGCCCTGGCCGGAGCTATCCTGCTGTCCCTGGGGACCCTGTTCCAGCACCGGGGGGTCGACGACAGTGCCGGAAAGCCCGGACCCGGCCGCGGCGGGGGCATGGGAGGCGGGCGGCTGCGGCGGCTTGTCCGTCGGCCGGCCTGGCTGGCCGGGACCGGGATGCTCGCGGGTGCGGTGGTCCTGCAGCTGACGGCCCTGCGCTTCTCCCCGCTGATCGTGGTCCAGCCCATCGGTGCGTTCGCCCTGGTCGTGACCACCCTGGCCACCGCACGGACGGACCGGGCCGCGCCCGGGCGGCGCACTGTGGTCTCGGTCCTCCTGTGCGTGGCCGGCGTCGCCGCGTTCGTGGCCGTGGCCGCCGTCTCGGCCCAGGACGCGCCGATCAGCGACCGCCACCTGGCGGCCATCCTGATCCTGCTCGGGGCCGTCCTGGCCCTCCTGGGCGCCGGGTTCGCCCTCTTGCACCGCAGATGGAACGCGGCCGCCTACACCGTCGCTGCCGGGGTGCAGTTCGGTTTCGTCGCGGCACTGGCCAAGACCGTCATCGCCAGGATCCTCCAGGGCGACTTCGAATGGCTCTCCCTGACCTGCGTGGCCGGCCTCGGGGCCGCGGCCGGCTTCGGCGCCTACCTCGTCCAGAACGCCCACACGAGGGGCAGCTCGGAACTCGTCGTGGCCGGGCTGACCGTGGTGGACCCGCTGGTCGCGGTCACCATCGGCATCGCCGTCCTCGGCGAGGCGGACACGGCACCCCCGCAGGCCTTCGCCGGGTTCGTCCTCGCCGGGGCCGTGGCGGTGGCCGGGGTGATCTCCCTGGCCACCGTCCACGCCAGAGGGGTCCACGCACCGTCGCCGCGCCCGCCGGCCCCGGGGCCTTGACCCTGGCCCGGAGCGGCGGCGCAGGCTCCGAAGGGATTCCTTCGCATACCCTGCCGCCCAGCCGGGCTCAGGCGTAGCCTGAAACCGAGGGACCGGGGTCCCAGGAGCCGCAGACCGGCTCGAGTCCCGACCCTTCCGGAAGGTTGGACATCATGGCCTCTGTGCCGCTCACCCCCCAGAAGCCCCAGGCAGGGCAGGAAGGCCCGCGGACGCCTGGACCCGCACCACAGGGCGTCCCAGCGGGCGGATCCGCCCCGGCCCCCTCCACGGCCCGGGCGGGGAGGCCCCGGACGACCAGGGCCGGCATGGTGTGGGGCGCCGTCGTCGTGGCCCTGCTGGCGCTGGTGCTGCTGATCGTCTTCATCCTGCAGAACCAGCAGCCCGCCCGGGTCCTGTTCCTCGGGCTGGACGGCACCGTCGCCCTGGGCATCGCGCTGCTCATCGCCGCGGTCGGCGGAGGCGTCCTCGTCGCCGCAGCCGGTGCCGCGCGGATCATCCAGCTCAGGACCCACGCCCGCAGGGCCCGCAGGGCCGGCTCCAAGCCGTAGCCCACCCCGGCGCCACAACCCAGACCAGGAAGAGCCATGAATACCATCCCAGAGCACGCCGAAGCCCTCCTCCCCGCCGCCCCGGGAGACCTTTCGGGGCCGGGGGACCCGCTGCGGGTGACCGGGGTCGTCCTGAGCGCCCTGCCCTCGGACACCCTGACCCCCGAGGGCCCCCAGCGGTACACCGTCACAGCGTCCCTCTCCCGGCGCCCGGACCCCCTGGAGGTCGAGTCCATCCACTCCGACGCCACCCGGCGGCACCTGGAGCAGGCAGGCTTCGGCCAGGCCGGCCTGCGCCTGGCGGACCGGAGGCTGCTGATCTCCGGCACCAGCCTCCAGGAGCTCCGGAACGGCCTGGCAGCCGTGGTCGGGACCATCGTGCGCACCGCCACCCTGGCGGCCCTGGCGCAGAAGGAGCTCGCCCGCCAGTCGCGGGCGGACCTGGACGAGGCCGAGCGCGAGCGGATCCTGCGGGTGGCCGAGGCAGCCGCGGCCATCGACTTCGGCCCCTGAGGAGGCAACCATGACCGAAGACCCCAGCGGGAAGGGCCCGCAGCAGCCCGGATCCGACCAGACCCCACCCCAGCCTGCGCCCGACCGGGCCCCCGAGGCCGAGACCGAGGACGAGGACGAGGCCTGGGACAACGAGGGCGGGCACGCCCCCTCCGCCCCCCGCCAGGGCGGGACCCCGGCCGCGCGGGAGCGCACCCCTGGACGATGACGGCCATGGCGGGGCAGCGCCGTTCGAGAGGATCCTGCTGATCTACAACCCGGCGAGCCCGGCCGCGGCCGTCATGGCCCAGGAGCTGAGCGCCGAGCTGGGGGCCCGCCTGCCCGGTGTGCCGCTGGGCCTGCATCCCACCGCCTTCCCCGGCCACGGGCGGGCCCTGGCCCGGGCAGCCGAAGGCCGGCCGCTGCTGGTCTCGATCAGCGGCGACGGCGGGTACAACGAGGTCGTCAACGGCGCCATGGACGCCGGCGCGACGGCGGTCTGCGCGGTCATGGGCGCCGGCAACGCCAACGACCACCGGCGCAGCACCCGGACCCTGCCCCTCGCCGAGGCGATCGTCCGAGGCGAGGTGCGCCGCATGGACCTGCTCCGCCTCACCGTCGGGGAAGGCCCCAGGGCGTGGTCCCGCTACTCCCACTCCTATGTCGGGTTCGGGCTCACCCCGCTGATGGCCATCGGCATCGAGGCAGGCATCAAGGGACGCTTCACCGAACTCGTCTCCGTCGCCGGGTCCCTCCGGGGTCTCGCGCCCATCGAGGTCACTCGGGCGGACGGGGCCAGGGCGGTCCTGGACAGCCTGATCCTGGCCAACATCCCCCGGATCGCCAAGTACGGCCGGCTCAGCGGAGCTGGCTACCCGGACGACGGGATGTTCGAAGTCGTCATCCTGCCCCACGCCGCCAGGTGGCGCATTGGGCTCATGGCCTTCCGGGCCGTCACCGTCGGGCTCGGAGCCCGGCAGAGCGTGCCCAGCTACAGCTTCACCAGCACCGAGGCGATCCCCCTGCAGATCGACGGGGAGGTCATGGACGTCGGAGCCGGCACGCCCGTCCTCGTAGAATCAGCGCACCAGGCCCTGGCGACCCTGGGCTAGCCAGCGCTGCCTTGCACGCTCCGCCCGCGCCGGTGTCCGTCGCCATCGACGGCATCGCCGCCGGTGCCTCCCTCATCGTGCCGGCGGCACGGCGGCACTCGCTGCGGCCACCGGCTCCGGGTGCCTGCTGAGCAGGCGAGGCGGAGGAGGAGCTCCACTGGCTGCCCGTCAGTGGATGAGGCCGGAGACGAGGTTGATGGTGGTGGCCAGCACGATCGCGCCCAGGAGGTACGACAGCAGGGCCTGCCTCAGCACGGTCCCGCGGATGGCATCGGTGTTCAGGTCGGTGTCCGAGACCTGGAAGGTCATCCCGACAGTGAAGGAGAGGTAGGCGAAGTCCAGGTACCGGGGAGGCCTGTCCTCGTTGAAGTCCACCCCTGCCCTGTCCCGGTAGTAGATCGAGGCGTACCGGAGCGCGAACAGGGTGTGCACGAGGAGCCAGGGCAGGGCGATGCTGCCCAGGGCCAGGGCCACGATGGCGTCCTTGGCGTGCCCCTGGGCGCCGGAGGCCTCCAGCAGGATCAGGGCGACCCCGGCGAAGCTGGCCAGGGCCGCGGCCAGGACCAGGGCGTCGGAGAACCCCCGGCCGGGGTCCTCCCGGCGCGCGTGCGCCGCCGTGGCCCCGGCGTCGAGCCGGCCGATGACTGCCCACACCCACACCAGGTAGGTCGCCGAGGCGGCCGCCCAGCCCAGCGCGGGCGCGTACGCCCAGTTCACCCAGGCGCCCACCAGCACCGCCGCGGCCAGCCCGACCGCGAGCATCACCGCCAGCCTCAGCCGGGAATGATGCGGGAGAGAGTTGAAGTTCCGGACCCGATCCTCAGAAGCCGCAGAAGCGCCCATCACCAGATCATGGCACGGGCCGGGAGCCTGTGGCGCCCGCAACGGCGGCCCCGGTCGACCCCGAGGCCGGCTCCCCGGTCCCACGCCGAGCGCGAGAGCACGACAATGCCTCAGCGCCCCTGCCCGTTCCCCGCTTCCACGGCTAGTCTGGGCGTACAGCAGACAAGGGGAATCCATGGCAAAGCGCGTCCTCTACACCCGCAACGACGGCAGATGGGCATGGCGGCTGGAGGGGGACGACGGCCGGGTCATCGCCACGGACGGCGGACCCGGCTACGCCAGCGAACCCGAGGCACGCGATATGGCGGACAGGATCATCGGCGGGCGTTTCAAGGAAGCCATCGGGGACGTCGGCCCCGAGCGGACCGGACCGGGGCCGGCCCCGGGCACCTGAGCGGCCACCCCCGGGCCGGCATCGCGGCAGCCCCACGCGTCGATGGGCGGCGGGGCCCGGCGGCAGCCGAGCGCAACGGGCCGCGGGCCGTGGTGCTCGCCTGGCTAGTCTTCCTCCCGGCCGTGCGGGCGGTGGGGGCGGCGGGGGTCCCTATGGGGGCCGTGGTCGTGGAGGCCGGTCAGGGAGGGCCCGTCGTAGCCGTACTTGTCAAGCCCCGTGTTTGATGGAGTACTTTTTAGTTGGTTTTCGTGGGTTCTGGCTGTTGGGCTGGTGCGGCATGGGCCGCTTCGTATTCGGCGGGGGGGACGTGGCCGAGCTCGCCGTGGAGGCGCCGGTGGTTGTACCAGTCGACCCATTCGGCCACGGCGATCTCGAGGTGGTTGATGTCGCGCCAGGGGCCTCTGTTGCGGACCAGCTCGGCCTTGAACAGGGAGTTCAGGGCCTCGGCCATGGCATTGTCGTAGCTGTCCCCACGCGAGCCGACGGAGGCGACCGCGTCGGCCTCGGCGAGGCGCTCGGTGTAGCGGATGGCCCGGTACTGGACCCCGCGGTCGGAGTGGTGGACCAGACCGGCCAGGTCGGCCCCGTCCCTGGTGCGGGCCCAGATGCCCATCTGCAGGGCGTCGAGGGCTAGTTCGGTGTAGAGGCTGGTGGAGACCTGCCAGCCCACGATCCGGCGGGCGAAGACGTCCAGGACGAACGCCGCGTAGACCCAGCCGGCGAAGGTGCGCACATACGTTATGTCCGCGACCCAGAGCCGGTTCGGCGCCTCCGCGGTGAACCGGCGCTCGACCAGGTCGGCGGGGCGGGCCGTCTCGGGGGCCGGACGTGTCGTGCGCGGGCCCTTGGCGCGGCTGATCCCGCGCAGGCCCTCGGCGCGCATGAGCCGCTCGACGGTGCAGCGCGCCACCGGGATGCCCTCACGGTTCAGGGCAGCATGGACCTTGCGGACCCCGTAGACGCCGTAGTTCTCCTCATGCACGGTGCGGAT
The DNA here is from genome assembly GCF_022539255.1 of Sinomonas terrae. NCBI lineage: Bacteria > Bacillati > Actinomycetota > Actinomycetes > Micrococcales > Micrococcaceae > Sinomonas > Sinomonas terrae. The sequence continues at coordinate 54,052 of NZ_JAKZBV010000002.1, read as the reverse complement.
CTTCTCGGCCAGCCCGGCATCCCTCAGCGCCCTCGCGGAGGGCTGGCGGGTGCGGTGGGCGTAGTAGGTGCTCGGGGCGATCTGCAGGACGCGGCAGATCGGCTCGACCCCGTGCTCGTCGCGGTGCTCCTCGACGAAGGCGCACATCACCTCGACGGGCGGTCGAGCTCCGCCGCGAAGAAAGCCGAGGCCTGCTTCAGGATCGTGTTCGCCCGGCGCAGCTCGCGGTTCTCCCGCTCGAGCTCGGCGATCCGGGCAGCGTCAGTGCTGGTCGTCCCCGGTCGCAGCCCCTCGTCGACCTCCGTCTCGCGCACCCACGTCCGCAGCGCCTCGGGATGGATCCCCAGCTGTTCCCCGATCCGCTTGTACGCCCCGACCCTGGTCGCGGGATCGGCGCGGGCCTCCAAGGCCATGCGCGTCGCGCGCTCCTTCAGTTCGGCCGGGTACTTCCGCGGTGCTGACATGAGAGAAATCCTTCCGGGTCATCGATCTCTCCATCAAACCCGGTGCGGATCAGTGCACGAGAACACCCCAACCCTGCTTCCGGCCCTTGCCCTCACCGGGGTGCTGGCCTCGGCGCTGCGGCCCGACACCGGCACCGCCCAGGGCCCGGCCCGCTACACCGTGCCCGCGGCCTTCTCCCGCCGCCCCGAGCCCAGGGAGGCCGAGCTGCTCAACAGCGCCGATGCCGCCCGGCGCCTGCGCGCGGCCGGATACCCACAGGTCGGGCTGCTGGTCTCGGACCGGCGCCTGCTGATCACCGACACCAGCCTCGGGGAGCTCAAAGCCGGGCTGGCGCACGCCGTCGCAGCGCTCCTGCGGGAGGTCTCCGAGCAGTGCGCGCGCGAGCGTGCACAGCGCACCCTGGAGCTGGCGGCCCTCGGCCGGGCCGAACAGGACAGGCTCGAAGCCCTTGACGCCGCCGCAGCCGAGATCCGCTTCGAATAGGCCGCACAGGGCGGCCCCGCCCCACACGCCCGTGGGGCGGGAACGGCGGGCTGGAACCGATCCGCGGTTCGGGGACCCAGACGGGCTCGGGGGGGGCGTCTTCCTACCCCTGCCCGCTGCCCTTCCGAGCGGCCGGTCCCGGCTCGCCCTCGCTGCTCTGGACAGGCCCTTCCCGTCGGTCAGGACGGTGCGCGCCGCCGGCCAGGAACAGGTCATCGCCCAGGACCGCGACACAGAAGATGACCACGGCCCCAAGGGTCCTGGCCGTTCGATGCGCGGTTCTCCTTGGCGAGGAGCGGCGCGCGCTTCTGGATTCGGACAGCCGACCTCGGCTCCGAGAAGAGGTCCGATCCGCCCCCCGGTCAGGGCAGATCCTCGCCTGCTCCCGGAAGGAGGCAGTGAAGGGCCCGAAGGGCGGGTCCTGGCGGCCGGGGGCGGGGAAGCGCAAGGCCGGGGAGGCCTTCCTGCTCCGCGCGGCTGGGCCCCGCGGGTGCCCGCCCCATTCCATGGAACGGGGGTTCAGCGGTACGCTCGCCGAAGATGAAGGGAGCTCTCCTCTGATGGCCAGGACGAGCAGGACGGTCTACACGCACACCTGCGACCTCTGCGGGGCCGAGACCCCGAGGGAGGGACTGACCAGGGTCTATGACGGCGTCTGGGGCCGGGGAGCGGTGGATGTCTGCAGGAAGTGCGAGGCGAGGCCCATTGCCGATCTGCTGTCAAGGTTCCGCGAGAAGGAGAACCCTTACGGGGAGGAAGAGCCCCCTGGGCTTCGCAATGTGTCAGGCGCGAGTGACCCACTGAGCCACTAGGCTCGTCCCGATCAGGCAGGAGGCACGGCAGTGAGCACCGAGGGTGAGAGGGGCGCCGGTGCGCGCCAGGAGAACGCCGAGCGCCGGATGCAGCGGCTGGCGGAACAGAAGGGGCTCCGCCTGGAGCGCTCCGGGACGGCCGGCGGGCAGCCGACGTACTGGCTCATGGACCCGCGCACGGACTCTGTGGTGGCAGGCGACGCCGACAAGCGCTTCGGCCTCAGCCTCGAGGAGGTCGCCGAAGCCCTCAGGGACCGCTAGGCGTCCACGCCCCGCCGACGGCCCCAGGAAACCGAGCCAACGGCCGGCCTTCTGAACTGCCCGCGGCAGCCACAGCTCCGAGACACGGGAAAGACCGGCAAGACGACGCTCAAAGCCGCCAAGGGCGATCCTCGCGGGCTGGCCGAAGAACAGCACCCGGTGAAGGCGCCCCGAACGCTAGGGTGGGGAGGGGACTCCCCACTTCCGTTGTCCCTCCATGCTCAGACAGCGGCGAGGGTCGGAATCGATGGTCTGCGAGACGGACAGGGTTGGGCCTCATGCCAGGGCGGAGCTACAAGGGGCGGCGTGTAACGCTTGGCGTGCATGCGCCTATGTTCTGCTTTCCCGCCTTTCTGACACGTTCTTCGCTGTCTGTGTACGGAAATTCTGGGTCAACGCCGACCAAGCCGTGGCGCGCCAAATGGGTCTCTAAACTCCCGGTCTGGGATGTCAACGGCCAGTTGGTTTTCCCCGTGGACGGCCAGTTGTTTTCCCCGGTGGCGGCCATCTTTCCTCCCCACGTATGGCCAGTTGATTCCCCGGTTCGGGTTTGGACTGTCTGTCGGGTCAGCGGAAGGGCGTCACCCCCTTGCCGGAGGCGGCTTGGGCGAGGCGGTAGGACTCGCCCTTGGTCTCGACCCGGTGGGCGTGGTGCATGAACCTGTCCACCGTCGCGGTCGCGATGGTCTTGGGCATGATCTCGTCGAATCCGGCCGGGGCGAGGTTCGAGCTGACCGCCATCGCCCGGCGCTCGTAGGCGGCGTCCACGAGGCGGTAGAACCCCTCGGCGGCGTCTGGGGAGACCGGGAGCAGGCCTATGTCGTCCACGATGATCAGATCGCTGCGCACGACCCTGGTCAGGGCCCGGGCGATGGAGTCGTCGGCGCGGTGCTTGCGCACCAGGGCGCCGAGATCCTCGATCCCGAACCAGGACACGATCATGCCGGCCTCGACTGCCGCGTGGCCGAGCGCCTCGCAGAAGTGCGACTTCCCAGTCCCCGACGGCCCGTAGATCGCGAGATTCTCCCGCCGGCGGACCCATTCGAGGGACTTGAGTGCTTCCTGGGTCGGGCGCGGGATCGGGGAGAGCTCCTCGTCCCAGTCGCCGAAGGTCTTCCCTGCCGGGAAGCCGGCGGATTTGCGGCGGGTGATCAGGTTGGCGCGGTCGCGGCCGGCGACTTCCTCCGCGAGCAGGACCCGCACGAGCTCGGCTGGGTCCCAGCGCTGGGCCTTCGCGGTGGGGATCAGGTCCGTGAGCGCCTTGCGCATGTGGGGCAGCTTCAGCCGGCGGGTCAGCTCCAGGGCCTCGGCCAGCGGGTCGCCGTGGGCGCGGGCGACCACGGTCTGCATCGTTGTGATCGTCACCGGTCCTCCTCCTCGCCCGTCATGTCGGCGGCGGCGGGCTCTGAGCCATCGAGGCGGCCCCAGCCGCCCGTGCCCGGCTGGAGGGAATGGGCCTCGGAGGCCCGGGAGGGCTCCACGTGGGCGAGCCCGGCCTGGTAGCCCAGGATCGAGACCAGGTCCCTGTCGGCGAACCTGCCCGTCGTCGCGGCCGTGCCCAGGGCCCGGTCGACCTGGTCGGTGCCGTAGAGCTTGGCGAACGCAACGGCCTCGGCCATCTTCGCGCGGATCCGCCTGGCTCCCGCGGCGGCGGCCTCGACCAGCCACGCCTTGGCACCCGCGCCGAGCATCAGGAACGCTGCCTCCTCCGGGGTGGTCGCCCTGGGCTGGCGGTCCGCGGCCTCATCCGCCCGGGGCGGGTAGTGCGCGTCGTCCAGGACTGGGGTCCCGGGACGCCCGGTCGCATGCCGGGCCACCTCGCGGGCCTCCCCGCGCTCGGCCACGGAAGTGACGATGACCTCCTCGCCCGCCTCGCGCACCCAGACCCTGGTGTTGGCCAGCTCGTGCGGGACCGAGTACCGGACCCCGTTCATCGACACGGTCGCGTCCCAGTTCACCCGGCGGGTGGTCCCGAACACCACCGTGAACGGCGCCTTCGGAAGCAGATGCAGCCGCTCCCGCTCCGCAGCGAGCATCGCCGCCGGCGCCTGCCGTGTCTCCCGGTGCGGGCGGGCGTTGACCTCGTCGCAGAAATCGTGGCACGCCTTCTCCAACTGCCCGAAGGTGCGGTACTCCTCGAGCAGGTTCGCCGCCGTGGGCACCAGATCCGCCTTCGAGATCCGCACCGTGGACTCCGAGCCGCCCTTGGACTGCGGGTCGGCGGGAACGCAGGTGCGCACGGTCATCCCGTAGTGGCGGCCCATCTCCACGATCTGCGGGTTGCGCACCGCGACCCTGGCGATGTGGTCGGCGGTCACGGTGCGCTCGTTGTCGGTCAGCGCGAACGCCGGGACCCCGCCCATCCTGCGCAGCGTGGCATCCATGCACGCCACGACCGTCGGCAGGCTCTTGTCCCAGATCGGGATCACGACGCGGAACCGCGACCACGCCAGCCACGCGCACCACAGCAGCGTCGCCCGGCCCCCGATCCTCGGCCCCCATCCGTAGTCCCACTGCAGCCACAGCCCAGGCTCGACGATCCAGGGGCGGAACACGCGCCGCCGCCCCGCCGCGAACTGCGCCTTGGCCTCCGCGACCGTGCGCCTCGTGGTCCTCTCCGCGCCGGTGAACCCCATCGCGACCAGCCGCTCATGGACCACATCCGCCCGGACCCGGCCTCCCGAGCGCTCGACGAGTTCTTCGATCTTCGGCAGGAACCCGTCGATCGGCCTGGCCCGCTGCCCCTTCTCGCGATCCGGCCCTCCGGCAGCCCGCAGCTTCACATACCTGGCCACCGTGTGATGGTCACACCCCGCGAGCTCCGCTGCGGCACGGTAGCTGCCGGTGAGGTCATACGCCTCAAGAATCTCCATGATCTCCTCGTTGCTCTTCATCCGCGATCATCACCACGACCGGCGGAAGGAATCCCGCACCCGGGGAGAACAACTGGCCGTGGACGGGGAGAAAGAACTGGCCGTCAGCGGGGAACTATCTGGCCGCCAATGGGGAGAATCTCATGGCCGCTGACACTGCGGGCTCCGGAGGGCCAGCAGTTTGACGACGTCATCCCAGCGCGCTCCGGCGGTGGCTGCGACGCCCCCGGCGTACAGCAGGATCTCGCTGGCTATTAGCGACAGGCTCGCGATCTCCTGGTTCATTGCGGGGGAGAGCGGCTGGGAGAACCTGATGATCGCATCGCTCAGCCAGCGGACGGTCTCGCCGCCGCCCCATCGGCCAATGCACGCGGCGAGTGCCGCTGGGACTGCGCAGGCTTCGGTGGCCGAGCGGGTTGCGCCGGCGACATCGCCGAGGGCTTGGAGAGCCTCGGTGGCGGCTTGGGGGTCTTCCGGGATTGTGAATTCGGGGCGCTTGGCGAGCCGCTCGAGTTGGGTGTGGAAGGTGTCGTGCAGGCTGATCGACACGCGTTCGCCGGCCAGTTCACGCTTTGCGGTCTCGGCAGCTGTTGTCACTGAGAGTGGGTGCTGAGTTCGCTTGGCTGCCTGCATCGCCTCGACGGCGTCAGCGAGGCGGCCTATGGCGTCCTCCCCGTTGGCGCGGACGAGCCTGCCGTTGAGGAGCCCAATGAGGTTGGTCGCCTGCTCGGACGGGTCATTTGGTTCTATCCACGTCGGCGTGTACCGGCCCGAGTATTCGTCGCGGATGAGGTCTCTGAGCACAGGGTCGTATGTGGATGACCATCCGGCGATTACGAGTCCGTAGTTCTCTAGGACCTGGCGGAGGAACTTCGTGAGCTTGCGATGATAGCCCTGCCCCAGTTCCTTCTCGGTGTTGAGCATCGACATGGGGGAGAGGTAGTCGCCATGCACGTGCACGACGCAGCATCGGACGGTGTGCAGGGGAGGCAGCCGCTTGCCTAGCTTGTGTGGAGTCTCGACGACCGTGGGGGTGATGCCCTCGTCGAGGAGTGCCCGTTCCAGGAGCTTGTCGAAGTTGAGGGTGAGGATGACTCGCACGCTGCCGGCTGCGACGAGTCGGGCGATCGCGCGGTGCGTTTCCGTGGGCTGCGGACCGTCTCCGGTGGTCGGCTCGAAGTACCTCAGGAGCATCCTCTGGCGCTCTTCCTGGGTTTGGGCCATTTCCTCGAGGAAGGTCTCGTAGGTGGGGTCGGCTCCGTTATGTCTGTCCCGGTACCACTGCAGAGCATCGGCAGGAGTGTCGCCCGATGCCTCGGCCTGCTTGGCCACAAGCTCGGTCAGGATGCCCCACGCACTTGGGACCTCGGGCATCGAGATTCCTGCTCCCAAGAGGAGCGCGTAGGCGCCGGGGTTGTTGTGAAGCGAGAATGCGAGTGAGAGGAGATAGTCCTCGTCTCGTTCCGTCAGCGGCATGGCCTCAGATTACTCAGCCCCGGGAATCTCGGGCCCCGCCTACATCGTCGAAAGCCCACAGGACGGCCGGCGGCTGCGGCCCTCCTCCGAGGTGCCGAGTAGAGAGGCTTGTCGGTCGAGTGCCTGGAGACTGTCACCTCAATGAGGACATCATGGCGTCCAGAGCTTCGAGTGGGGCCGGTTCGCTGCGTGCAGCATCGGCGGCGCGATGCGCCGGACAAGAGTGAGTCCAAGTCCGCTGACGCTGAGACCGATGACGAGGAGCATCAGGCCGTATTGGGTCTCATTGCCGAGCATGACTCCAGCACCAACGCCGACTACAACGATCCCGGCAGCGAGCACAGCACTCGTGACGAATTCGGATCGAGTTCCGCCTTCCATCTGGAACAGGATGGACAGCTTCGGTGCGGCCACTTCGATGCCACGGAAGTACTCAGAAGCTATTCGGTAACGCTCGAGGTAGGAGCGCAGAGCGCGGCGGAGGGGCAACCATGCCGAGACGAAACCCGCAACGGCGGCAGGCCACATCACCGGTGTCCCGCTGCTCGATGCCCCGACCGCAATCTGGACAACGGTGACTCCGAAACAGGTGATGGTTGCTTCGAGAAAGAGCCGGGCAGGGACCATGACGGTGGCCAAGGCGTATCCTGCCGCCCACCTCTGGACCTGCAGGAGCACAGCGCTCCGGTTCGGGTCTGCTTCTCCTTCGGCGAGGTCTTTCGCCCATTCGGCGAGCCGCCGCATTCGCGCACGCTGAGTCAGTTGGTCAACTGCGACAACAATGCTGACAGCCGAGGCCACCACGGCGACCAAGCTCGGGGCGATGTTCATGAGCGTGTCCCACGTCGCTTGTAACCCGGGATTGTTCATGCCGGACCCATCTTCTCTTCTAGGTTGGGAATCGTCGTCTCGAGCCACGCACCCAGCCTGTGCACGGCCGCCGGCTGCTTCCGGTGACCATCCGATGAGTAGGTTTGCTGGCGGTTATGTGCAGGCGGTCAGGTGGTCCCTGTCGTCCATCCTGTGTGCAGGGAAAGCCGCGGAGCGGTGGAGCTTTCGCTGTGCACAGGTGGGCGAGAGGCTACGCGGGCTGCCCGGGGAGGGACGGCTCGGGTGAGGGCGCCTGCTCGGGTGCATTGCGGCGTGTGGCGCGCTTGCGGACGCGTGCCTTCTTCTCCGGTTCGGTCAGTCCTGCGGTGCGGAGTTCGTCGGGGGTCCAGCCGGCGGTGAGGGCGGCGTTCCAGCGGCGGACGTCTTCGTCTTCGGCGGCCTTGAGCATCGCTTTGGCGTCGTCGAGTTCCTGGCGGGAGCGGACGAGGGCGCGGACTGAGTCCATGCGGGCGTCGAGGCGCTGGCGGAGGGCGTCTTCGATCTTCTGGGCGTCGAGTGAAGTGGCCATGCGCCCACGGTAACCACGACGATCCGCCGTCCCTTGGAGGACACGCTGACCCTCAGAGCCTGAGCCGCCTGCGGCGGAGCAAGCTATAGGGTTAGCAGGGCTAACCGGCGTGTCGATCCCCGGCCGCTGGCCGGGTCTCTGGCACGCTGGGCTTGTTGTCCCCGCAATTCGGCGGGGTCGCTGCGCTGGGCGAGGGGGTGCTGCCGTGGAGGATGGGATGCCGAAGGGGCGCGCCTTCCGCCGTCGGCGTCGTGCGAACGTGGCGGGCGGGCGCCTGTACAAGCACGAGGTGAAGGTCTCCCCGGAGGAGGAGGCCGGCCTGCTGCTGCGCGCGAACGCCCAGGGCGTCACGATCCCGCGCCTTCTGGTCGAGTCCGCCCTCGCCGAGCACGCGGGGGAGACGGCGACGGAGCGGCGGGAGCAGCTGGCCGAGCTGTTCCGGCTGCACCGCATGCTTGCCGCGCTGGGGAACAACCTGAACCAGATCGCCCGCGCGGCCAACGCCGACGGCACGATCCCGGCCGAGCTGCGCGCAGAACTCACACACACGATGGCCGCGGTCCGGGCGAGCGCGGAGCGCGTGGACGGGTTCATCGATGCGGTGAGCGAGCGCGCATGATCCCCAACGTCGTGCGCGGGGAGCGGATGGCCGGGCTCATGGTCTACCTGGTGGGGGAGGGGCGCCACAACGAGCACACCGAGCCGCACCTGGTCGCCGGCGATGCGGCGCTGATGGCGTGGCACGCGGATGCCGAGCTGAACCGCGACTCCGCAGCGGCGATCGCCCGCCACCTCGACCGCCCAAGGCGGGCCTTCGACACGGAGGTTTCGGGCGGGCACGTGTGGCACTGCTCGCTCTCGCTGCGGGCCGAGGAGGGCATGCTCACGGACGAGAAGTGGGGGGCGATCGCGTCCGACTTCATCCGCCTGATGGGCTTCGACGACGCCGAGGGAACCAAGGCCCCGGTGCGCTGGGTGGCGGTGCGCCACGGGCTGTCGCAGAACGGCAACGACCACATCCATGTGGCGGTGAACCTGGTGCGCGAGGACGGCACCAAGGCCAGTGTCCACAACGACTTCCGCCGGGCCCAGAATGCCGCCCGGGTGCTCGAGGCAGAGCACGGACTAGAGCGCCTCGAATCCCTCGCCGCCGAGCGCGCCACCCGCGGGTGGGAACCTGCCGAGCGCGAGGCCCAAGCCCGCGCCCGAGCCCAGGCCGAATACACCCGCACCAAGGCCCACGGCGCACCCGACTGGGAGCACCTCCCCGCTGCAGACCGGCAGGGGAAGGTCGTCGCCCAGCTGCGCGCCGAGCAGCCCCGCCACGCCCTCGCCCGCACCGTCAGGGCGTGCGCGACCGCGTCACAGGATGAGGCCGAGTTCGTCCGCAGGCTGCGCCGGTCCGGCGTCATCGTCAGACCCCGCTACGCCGACGGCACCCGGGATGTCATCACCGGCTACAGCGTGGCCGAACGGCCCCGCCACGGGGAGCGGCCGATCTGGTACGGGGGCGGGCACCTCGGCCGCGACCTGACCCTGCCCCGGCTGCGCGCCGAATGGCCCGACACGCCCCAGGGGGCCATGGACGCCGCCGCCGAATGGAACGCCGCACGGCGCGCCCGCGGGGTCGTCGCCCCGGGCCGGGAGGCGCACGAGCCCGACCCGGCCATGTGGGAGCGCATGGACACCGAACTCGGCGCGCTCAGGGAGCACCTGCGGAACGTACCGCTCGAGGACAGGGACACCTGGGCCCGCGTGGCCCGCGACACCGCCGGGGCCTTCGCGGCCTGGTCGAAGGCCGTCGAGCAGACCCCGGGCGAGCTCGCCGCGGCCGCCGACGCCCTGTCCAGATCCGCCCAGACCTTCCAACGCCACCAGGCCCCGAAGCCGCTCTTCATGGCGCCACTGGCCGGTACCGCGATGCTGCTGGCCTCGGCGAAGAAAGGGGGACGCGGACCGATCGGACAGGTCGCCCTCCTGCGCCAGCTCCTGGCCCTCGCCCAGGCGATCCACGATGTCGCCCACGCCACCGATCAGCTCCGCCAGGCAACCGCCATCAGGGACACCGCCTACACCGGACTCAAGGACATCCACAGCCGCCTCAGCGCCAACGCGAAGGCCACGGCCAAGCATGGGCCGGAGGCCGCTGGGACGGCGGTCGCCACGGCGCCGCCGGAGCTCACACCCGAGCTCGAGCAAATGCGACAGATGCTCGCCGCCACACGGCCACCCGCGCCCGGAAGCGTCGTCCCGAACAGGATCGAGCCGCGCACCGACGGAGCAGCGGCCGCGCCGCGCAGAAACCAGCCCCGCCGAGGACGGGGCCGGGACACTGGAGCCGAACGATAAGGAGACGAGGGAAACCCCATGGTGCACGAAGAAGGACTCGAAGAACCGCTCATCGGGGCGCTGAACGTCGCCCTGACCGCCGCCTCGCAGCTGGGCGAATTCCTCGCCCGAATCCACGCCCAGAGGCTCCGCGTCCTCGAAACCGCCACCCGGGGCCAAGCCCGCGAGGCACGCACCCGATTCGACGCGGAACGCGCCGCCGCCGCCGCAGAGCTGTCGCAGGCGAACCGACCCGACTGGTGGGACCGCACCGGCCCCGACGGCATCGGACGCACCTATGCCACCGCGATCGCCTGGCGGGACTACGCCCCCGAGGCCGCGGCCGCCGAGGAACGCATGCGCACCGAACTCCGCCAGCGCTACGGGATCGACGTCGACGCGCTCTCCGCAGACCCGGCAGCCGTCCAGGCCAAGCTGCGCCAGTACGAAGCCGAACGCAGCGGAGCAGGACAGGAACGCCAGGGTGAGAAGGAGGACCGCGCCGAGGCCGCACGCCTGAACGCGGAGGCCACCCGCGCCGGGCTGGACGCCGAACAGGCCCAAGCCGGCGCCGCAACCGATCCAAAGTCGGACGGCGGGGCGGCCGCAGCAGCTGTCGTGGCTCGAGATGCGGAGACGACCAACCGGGGCCTGGAAGGCGCCGCGTACGACAGCGCCGAACGCCGCGCCGAGACCGCCGCCGCCATGGAAGCTAACGGCGTCCCGCCCAAGCTCGTCCAAGTCCGCATGCTCGCCGACGTCTCCCAGGCCGCACCTCCAGCCGACGCCGTCCGCACGCGTACTGACGCCACGGCGCGCAAGGGCCGAACTATGCTCGGGAAGGGCCGCGAACAGCAGCTGGGCCGCTAGGCGGTGGTGGTCGGACCTGGTGCGGTGCAATACCGGCGGAAACCGGTTGGCGACGGCCGGCCCTGCCTCCATCGCCATTGGGTCACCGTGAACCACCTTTCTAACAGTGAAGGTTGGAAGGGGCAGCGATGATCACAAGGGATCGAGACCTGTGCCAGCTGCATCGTCAGGCTGTCCAACGGCATGCCTGTCCGTGGTCGTCAGCACCGTGCCGCCCGTGGCCTGGATGTCCTCTGCCCTCGGATCCTTGACCTGCGGGGACATCGCCTGAGCGATCCCGACGCGGCGGAGGCCACCATCCGGCAAACCCTCGTCTGAGAGAACCTCGTCGGCGGCAACCTCGCCTGGTCCGGCCGGAGCGGCCGCGGCGCCGCGGCGCATGCGATCCTTGGGCCATGGCACGAACTTGGCTGTCGCTGACGGTGGAGCTGCTCGGCGGCCGCGGGGAGGAGCTGTGGCCCTGGCCCGGGCGGATCTTCGCGGTCGGGCCCTCGCACACCTTCCTGGACCTCGCCAACGCCATCAACACCGCCTTTGCCCGATGGGATCGAGCGCACCTGTCGCTGTTCACGCTGGCCGACGGCCGGATCATCACCGACGAGGAGACGGGAGCCGAGCTGGCCGGATCGGCCGGCGGGCGGCTCGCCGCGCCGATCGACATCGCCGAGGCCAAGGTCGCCCGGACGGTGGGGCCCGGGGGAGAGTTCCAGTTCACTTTCGACCTCGGCGACGACTGGACCCACCGGTGCGTCATCGGGCAGGAGAAGGTCGACCCGCTCGAGGTGCTGGGTGTCCGCCCCCATCGTCCGCTGCCGTACTGGGGTGGGGCAGCATCCCGGACCAGTACGGACGTCGGTGGGACGGCGACGACGGGCAGGGCCGGGCGCCGGCGAGGCCGAGCCAGCCGCACCCGATGCTGCTGCACGCATGGCCCGGCCAAGCGCAGCTGCCAGCGCTCGACCTGTCCGAGCTGCGCTCAGCGATTGCTGCGGCGGACCCGGGCCGCTTCCTCGCCGTGGTCACCGGGCGCGAGATCGACGACGCCCTGCAGCAGGTCGGGGCCGGGATCCCGATGGCGCTGGAGCAGCGGCCCCGGGAGGCCGAGCCGGTGGCGTTCTCGGTCGTCAACCGGCTGATGCGACGCGGCGGCGTCGGGGACGGGCTGCTGGCCGAGGACCTGCTGGCCCGCCTCCGTGGCGACCCGCTGGCAGGCCGCGTGCTGCCGGTGGACCTGGAGATGCTCGGCACCATGCTGGAGGGGGACCCCGGCCTCTCGCCGGGCGGCTACCTCGACCTGCACACCGGGGCGGTGTACGACGACGGCTTCACAGACCCCATGACCGTCGGTCAGGATGCCGCCATCGAGGTCGAGGAGGAGCCCGAGCGGTGGCTCCGGCTCGAGGGCACCGGGTCCGGCAAAGGCTGGGAGGACATGGCGGCCTTCGCAGCGCGGCAGCATGACCTGGCCCTGCGGGAGCGGCTGGAGCGGGCGATCGAGGGCAGGGGCGCTTTCGGCCGGTTCCGAGACATCGTCCAGGGCGAGGACCTCGGCGGACAGTGGCACGCCTTCACTGCCGACCGCCAGATCGGCCGCTCCCGCGAGTTCCTCGCCGAGAACGGCATCCGGGTGGGCTGACAACCCGGGCCCGATCGCGCCCGCAGAGGTTGCATGGCCAGACGAGGCCAGCCTGGGCTGCGCGCCGTCGGAGGACTGATTCCTCCTCACCATGACAGGACTTCGCGCTGGGCGAACAGCCCCCGCTGGGCAGGGGGCAGATCGGATGCTAATTTCATGTGACGGTCATCACGCGAAACGCGGCATTGAGGCTCTCTGCTCGCGTACTGGCCACCCCCAAGGCTCTCGGGCTGGTACCAGGTCTCCTGCAATCGGAGCTGACAACCCTCCGCGCCAGCTGGGGACAATGTGCTGTTCGCACAGGAAGCGAGGATGGATCGATGGAGATCATCGTCGGATCCCGGCCCGCTGCACGCCTCGGGCGCGGGCTGCCCGGACACCAGGCGGACCCGCAGCCCGGCAGGAGCCAGGATCGGATGCTCCGCGCATTGGTGAGGGCGGGGATGAGCGAGGAGGCTGCCCTGGAGCAGATCGCGCGCCTCCGGGCCGGAGACATCTGGAGCGGCTGAGGCGATTGGCCCCGGACGGCTCAGGTCGGGCAGGAACAGCGACATCTGCCGAAGCAGGCACGTCCAAGGGGTTTTGACGGATTCCCGCCGGCTTCGCTCGGCGGCGCGGGGGCCGGTGCTCCACGGCCCACGGCCTGTCCCGGGGATTGCCGTGCCCTCGGAGGGGACGATGCACCCGTCCAGCGGGCGCGGAGCCGGTACAGCTTGAGCACGGTTTCGAGGTCCGGGTCGTCGTGAGATCTCGCCGCTGTCGAGGACGTCGACCGGGTCGTAGCCCAGGCCAGCGTCGCGATGCCGGAGCCAGTACGCCCAGCAGATTCCGGACCCTGCGCCCGCGCCGTACTTGCTGGTGAAGCGGACTCCCGCCGGGTAGGCGCCATCGTCCAGGATGAGGCCTCGGAGTCAGTGGGCGATGAGCGTGGTCATGATGCGGTCCTCGCCGGTGAGGGTGCTGAGCGTGACCTGTCCGCCGGACTGGATCAGTGGCTGCTGCCCGGCCTGACGGTGATCGATCTGGGATCGGACCGATACCGCGGCCCCGCGATGGGCATCGCTGCCGGCACCCGGGTGATGTCAGTCTGCGGTGTCTTCGGGGTGATGGGTTTCGAGCTCGCGGCGGGTACGGGCCAGTTCGAGCTCGAGGGCTTCCTCGTCGGGGAGTGCGAGCCTGTATTCGGAGGCGAGCACGGGGTTGGGGAGCCCGTCGAGGGCGTAGCGGGCCTCGTCTGCGCCCTTGTCGGCGCACAGGATGAGCCCGACGGGTGGGTTCTCCCCGGGCTTCATCCAGTTCTCACGGGCGTAGTTCAGATAGAGGTGCATCTGCCCGGCGTCCTGGTAGGAGAAGCGTCCGATCTTGAGGTCGACAAGCAGCAGGCAGCGCAGCGTGCGGTGGTAGAGGACCAGGTCGACCCGGAACCAGGTGTCGTCGAGGCGCAGCCTGCGCTGGCGGCCGAGGAAGGTGAAGTCGTCGCCGAGTTCGAGGAGGAACTCGGCCAGGTGTGTGATGAGGGCATCCTCGAGGTCGGTCTCGGAGTACTCGTCCTTCAGGCCGAGGAACTCGAGCACGAAGGGCTCTTTGATGGCGTCCTCCGGGGCGATGCGATCCGCTGGGGCGGCGTCGGCGCCGCGTTGGAGCATCGAGGCCTTGTCCTTCGAGAGCGCTGTGCGCTCATAGAACATCGAGTCGATCTGCCGGCCCAGCTGCTGGACGGTCCAGCCGTTGCGCAGCGCCTCGGTCTCGTAGAAGCTGCGGGCGTGCGGGCTCTTGACCGAGAGCAGGCGGACGTACGCTGACCAGGGAAGCGGGAACGCGTTCGCGGGCAGCGCTGCGGAGCGGGTCAGCGCGGAGTCATCGGCGCCAGATTTGCCAGATGCCGTCTGGCAAATCTGGTCGGGCGGCCATGTGAGGTAGAACTGCCGCATCTGCTGGAGGTTCTGGCGGCTGAAGCCGCGCCCGAAGCGTCGCGTCAGGTCGGCTGCGAGCCGTTTCAGGAGCGCTTCGCCGTACGCCGCCCGGGTCTGGCCGGCCTGCTCGTCCTCGACGATGCGCCGACCGACCTGCCAGTAGGTCCTCGTCATGACCGCGTTGACGCTGCGGGCGGCCGCGGCCCTTCCCCGCTCGAGCAGGTCGACGACGTCGGTCAAGACGGCGTCGTAGCCTTCAGTGGGGGCGGGGGAGTCGTTCACAGCTGGTCTGCTTCCAATGGCCGGCCTCTTGGCCCGGGGCTTGTTCTCGGTGTCGACGCTACTGGTTTCCCGGCCGGATTGCCGAACGCCGCGCCCGTTTGGCGCGGACAGCCGGGGCGCGAGTGCACCCCAAGCTGACGACCGGCCTCTTGGCGTTCGGCTTCACGCCGAAGCCCGCCCGGACCGGACGCTTTGGCCTTGACCCGGGAGACCAGGCGCAGACCGTGCCCTATGTGAGATCTCCTTCAGAGCGCATACGTCTGTGTACACGTGGAACCGCTGAGCTCTCACAAGTCCGCCTCCGCTCCACAGTGCGCCTAGGGCGCCCCGACCTCCGAGAGCCGACGGCCGCGGGCCGTCCCGCGCAGATCGTCGGCACCTTTGGACAGCCTCGCGCAAGCCCCATTGGGCGTTGCACCGCCTCTAGACCCTCGCACCGAAGTGTGGTGAAAGAGCACCGAGGACCCTAGCGCCCCGCATGAACGCGTTCCGGCATGCCGAGGCGTTGGGGTGCACCTATATGCAGCGGAGGCGGATCGCGCGAAGGCCCCGCGTACCGGCTTGCCACGGCTTCTTATCTTTGATGCTGGAGGATGCGGAGGGCGAGCAGGCAGGTGGTGCGGATTTCGCCGTCGTCCAGGCTGATCCCCATCAGGTCTTCGATTCGGCGGAGCCGGTAGGCGAGCGTGTTCCGGTGGATGAAGAGCTCTTCGCACACGGCGCGCGAGCTGGCCGCGTTGCGGAGGTAGGAGGCGAGGGTCTGCCGCAGGGTTCCCCCGGGGTCGGCGGTGTCCAGAGGTGCGAGCAGCTTCTGCGCCATCGCGACGAGCCCGCGTCCCGGAAGGCCTTCGACGATGGCCGGGAGGTCTGCCGCCGGCGCGATCCGGACGCCTGGTGCCCCCACGTGGCGGCGTGCGAGCCTGAGCGAGAGCGGCAGTTCGTCCAAACTTCCCGCCTCCGCGACCACGACGGAGAGGCCGGGGGTGTCGGCGAACAGCGTGGGGGCCTCCTCCGGAAGGCTCGCGTCGTCCGCCGGCCCTTGGACGAGGAGAGTCGTCACCCCGGGCTCCTCCATGAAGCGGACGGTGCGGAACCGTTCTTCGAGGCGGATGCGGGCTTGCCAGGCGAGGACCCGGAGCTGGAATCGGTCCATGCCTTCGGTTGCGTTGACCAGGAGTGCTCCCCATGGTTCAAGGGCGTTGAATCCTGCCTCGGTCGCGAACCTTTCCAGGATCGGTTCCGGTGTCGGCTGCTCGTCGTACAGCGCGTCCATGAAGCGCGCCGCTTCGCGCGAATGCAGGGGAGTCCGCGAGCCGAGGGTGTAGCTGAGCTGGACGGCGAGCACGGCCGCCGCCGGGCCGAGCAGGGGGTGGAGCAGCACATTGCTCTCGATGCCCTGGACCTGGAGCCGGAAGGAGTGCGGCTCCCCGCTGGGAAGCCGGAGCGTGGATCGCGGAGCACTGCTCGGGGCCTCCCCGGCGCTGACGAGCTCGAAGCCGCTCTGGTCCGTCACCGCGACGCGGGCCTCGACGGATTCGGCGACCCGGTCCAGCACGGCCGTGAGTGAGCGGCCCTGGGCGGCGAGGCGGGTGCATTCGTCGGCCAGGTCCCAGCCGCGTCGCAGCTCGTCGTAGCGCTCGGCGGCGAGCGTCTGCTCGACCTGGCGCATCACGAGGACGAAGGGAACCTGCGGAGGCAGCTCGAAGAGGGGGAGGCCATGCGCCTCGCAGGCCGTGAGCAGCCCCTCCGGCAGTTCACGGTGGGCCGGGCCAGTTCCGAAGACGAGGCCGGCCACCGGCACGGCGGCGAGGCGCTCCGCGTAGGCGTCCCAGATGCGGTAGTCCCGCACGTTCAACCCCATGCCGCTGGTCAGCACGAGGGCGTTCACGGACAGGAACGGGGTGGGGTCCATGTGCTCGGTCGGGGCACACCAGGCGATGGGCCGGGAGAGCCTCTCCTCCGCCCCCTTGACGCGCAGCCGGATGTCCAGACCGGGAAGACCGACGAGATCGAGAAGCCGCATGAGAGTCCCGCCCACAGCAAGGGATAGTGCAGAAAGCATAATCGAAGGCGGCCTCTTCGGCAGCTCGCCCAATTCCCCAGCGCCCAATCGATTGAGTAGCGTGAACGACATGCCAGGAAATGTGACCTCCAGCACTCAATCGCGCGTGCTGCTCAATTCGGACATGGGGAGGGCTTCGGCCTCCACGAGTTCGGCAACGATGCCGAGCTCATGAAGCTGGTCGACGTCGCCAACGTCGCGTGCGGCTACCATGCAGGAGATCCCGACGTGATGAACCGCACCGTTGCCCTCGCCGCGGAGAACGGCGTCGCGGTCGGCGCCCACCCCGGCCTTCCCGACCCGACAGGCTTCGGCCGGCGCCGCATGGCGCTGACCGCCGAGGAAGTGGAATCCATCATCCTCTACCAGATCGGCGCCCTGACCGCCTTCCTCTCCAAGCACGGCCTCGAGCTCAACCACATCAAGCCACACGGCGCGCTGTACGGCATGCTGGCGGGCGACGAGGAGCTGATGGTCGCGGCAGCCGGTGTGGCCAGGCAGTTCGGCATCCCCTTCTACGGCCTCGCCGGAACGGCCCACGAGGAGGTCTGCCGGGCCGAGGGCGTCGACTTTGTCCCCGAGCTCTACGTGGATCTGAACTACGGCCCGGAGGGGCAGCTGCTCATCCAGCGCCGGCCCGAGCCGACCGATCCGCCGGCTGCGGCCGAGCGTGTCCGGCGCGCCATCGCCGGGGAGCCGGTGCTCGCCGTGGACGGAACACCGCTCGACATCACCTTCACCAGCATCTGCGTCCACTCGGATGCGCCGAACTCGGTCGCGGTCGCCTCGGCGGTCCGCGATGTACTCGTCAGCCGCTGAGCCTCCGCTCAGCAGGAAGCAGGAATCGCCATGGGAAATGTCATTTCGCCGCTGCCCGGGATCTTCTACCGCAAGCCGGGCCCCGGCAAGGACCCGTTCGTGGAGGTGGGCGACGCCGTCGAGTCTGGCCAGACGGTCGGGATCGTCGAGATCATGAAGCAGTTCACCGAGGTCCAGTCGGATGTCGCCGGCGTTGTCGAGTCGTTCGAAGTCGAGGATGGTGCGATGGTCAACCCGGGGGACACGCTCGTGGTTGTGCGGGAGGGCCAGGCGTGAGAAGGCTCTTCATTGCGAACCGCGGCGAGATCGCGGTCCGCATCATCCGCACGGCCAAGGAGATGGGGATCGCGACGGTCGTCGGCGTCAGCGAGGCCGACGTCGATTCGCTCGCCGCCCACATCGCAGACGAGCATGCGCTCCTCGGTCCCGCCCCGGCCCCGGCCAGCTACCTGAACCAGGACGCCGTGGTCGCAGCAGCCCTTGAGCACGGGTGCGACGCCCTCCACCCCGGCTACGGCTTCCTCTCCGAGAACGCAGCCTTTGCCGCCAAGGTCGCAGAGGCCGGGCTGATCTGGGTCGGTCCTGCAGCGGAGGCCATCGGAATGATGGGCAACAAGGCCCAGGCCCGCGATGCGGCTCGTCGCGCGGGCGTCCCGATCCTGAAGGGAACGGACGGGCCGCTCCGGCCCGAGGACGACGCCCTCGAGATCGCCCGGGAGATCGGCTACCCGCTGGTCGTGAAGGCCTCGGCCGGCGGCGGCGGCCGGGGCATCCGCTTCGTCCACCACGAGGCAGAGCTCCTGTCCACCATCGAGATGGCCCGCGGCGAGGCCGGCGCGGTCTTCGGCGACCCGACCGTCTACCTCGAGCGCTTCGTCGAGTTCGCCCGCCACGTCGAGGTACAGATCCTCGGCGACGGAAAGGACTTCATCCACCTCGGAGACCGCGACTGCTCCATGCAGCGCCGCTCGCAGAAGGTCATCGAGGAGGCGCCCGCGCCCGATCTTCCCGACGTGGTGCGGCGGACGATCCGGGAGTCCTCGGTCGAGCTGGCCCGCCAGTGCGGCTACTCCGGAGCCGGCACGGTCGAGTTCCTCTACGACCCTATCCGGCAGGAGGCGGCGTTCATCGAGATGAACACCCGCATCCAGGTCGAGCACCCGATCACGGAGCAGATCACCAGCGTCGACCTGGTCCGGGAGCAGCTCCTCATCGCGTACGAGGGCGCCATGTCCCTCATGCAGGAGGACGTCGCCTTCACCGGGCACGCGATCGAGTGCCGCATCAACGCCGAAGACCCGGAGAAGAACTTCTTCCCGAGCCCCGGCCGGATCGCCCGGCTCGCCTGGCCCGAAGGCAGCGGGGTACGCGTGGACAGCGGGGTCGGCGAGGGCTCTGTCGTGACGCCGTTCTACGACTCGATGCTCGCCAAGCTCGTCGTCCACGCCTCCGACCGCCCCGGCGGCATCGAGGCAACTCTCCAGGCCCTCCAGAACACCAGGATCGAGGGCGTAAAGACGACCATCCCGATGCACTCGACGCTCCTGTCCCGCCCCGAATTCGCCGATGTGGCCCACCACTCCAAGTTCATCGAGAACATGCCCGACCTGCTGGAGGCACCGTGAGCGCACCAAGCCTCGAACTCCACGAAGCCCGCTACACCTGGGGCGGCGACGAGTTCCTCTTCGTCGAAGTCGACGAGGCCATGAGCCTCGCCGCGAACTTCAAGGTCATGACCCTCGCCTCGAAGCTCTCGGCAGTGGGCGTGGAGGGCGTCGTCGACATCTGCCCGGCCAACGCCTCGCTCCTGATCCGCTTCGACCCTGACGTCCTAGCGCCATCGGTCCTCGAATCCACGGTCCGGAAGCTCGAGCGGGAAGCCGCCATGGGCCACGCTGACACGCTTGAGACGCGGATCATCGAGGTGCCCGTCTGGTACGACGATCCCTTCACCGCAGAGGTGGCCCAGAGGTTCCGCGAGGGGTTCCACCAGGAGCCCGAGGGCACAGACCTCGACTACGCCGCCAAGGTCAACGGCCTCGAGGGCGCCGCAGAGTTCATCCGGCGGCACCACGAGCAGCCCTGGCTCGTGTCGATGGTCGGGTTCGTCGCCGGACTGCCGTTCCTGTTCCAGCTCGTCGAGCGGCAGAAGCAGCTCGAGGTGCCGAAATACCTCAGCCCCCGCACCGACACGCCGAAACTGACCGTCGGCCACGGGGGCTGCTTCGGCGCCATCTACTCCGTGCGGGGCGCGGGCGGCTACCAGATGTTCGGCGTCGCCGCGGCACCGATCTACGACCCGGCGCAGTCCCTCGCCGACTTCGAGGACTTCATGGTCTTCTTCCGGCCCGGCGACAACGTCAAGTTCAGGCCGATCGACGAGCAGGAGTACAACGCAATCCAGGACGAGGTCGCGAACGGGACCTTCCGGTACCGGCAGGCGCCCGTGGTCTTCGAGCTGCACAGTGCCCTCGAGGACCCAGAGCGCTACAACCGAGAACTCATGGAGGCCCTCAATGGCATTTGAGGTCAAGAGCCCGGGCCTGTCGACCACGGTCCAGGACCGGGGCCGGCCCGGCTACTACAACGTCGGAATCCCCCAGGGCGGGTCCATGGACCAGTACTCGGCGGAGATGGCGAACGCCCTCGTGGGCAACCCGCCCGAGGCAGCGGTGCTCGAATGCACCTACCTCGGCCCAGTCCTGACCGCCACCGAGGCGGCCCTGGTCGCCGTGACCGGCGCGCCCGTCCCGGTCAGGGTCAACGGCCAGGAGCGTCAGGAGTGGACCCGGCTCGCCCTCGAGGCCGGGGACGAGCTGAGCTTCGGGCCCCTGAGGGGCGGCACCCGCTTCTACCTCGCCTTCGCCGGCGGGATCGACGTCCCCGAGGTCCTCGGCAGCCGGTCCACCTACCTCATCGGCGGGATCGGGGGCCGCAAGCTCGAGGCCGGCGACGTCGTCCCCATCGGAGTCCCAGACGGCGTGCCGCCGCGGTCGGAAGCGGTCCCCGAGGAGTTCCGACCCGTGTTCGCCAAGGAGCAGGCTGTCCGGGTGGTCATGGGACTCTACGACCACCGCCTCACCCAGGCCGGGCGGGAGAGCCTCCTCACGGGCGAATGGACGGTCACCCCGGTGGCGGACCGGATGGGGATCCGCTACTCGGGACCCGGCGTCCAGTGGAAGGAGCGCGAGCAGCCCTTCGGGGCCGGCTCCGATCCGTCGAACATCGTGGACGCAGGCTACGCCGTCGGCTCGATCCAGATCCCCGGCGGCACCCAGCCGATCATCCTGCACCGCGACGCGGTCTCCGGCGGCGGCTACGCCATGGTGGCCACGGTCATCAGCGCTGACATGGACCTGCTGGCCAGGGCTGCCCCCGGGACGGCCACCCGCTTCGTCGAGGCGAGCCTCGACGAGGCCTTGGAGGCACGCAAGGAGCGGACCGCCTTCCGGGACCGCGCCCTCGCAGCCCTGCGATCGGGCTAGGGGCGGGGGACGGCGCGCGGCGGCCCGCGGCCGTCGGGCCGCAGCGGCGCCATCGGGACAGGGGAGAGGGGCGTCAGGCGCTGCTCTCGCGGACCTGGAGGGTCGGCGCGAGCCGGACCGACTCGACCGGTTCGCCGCGGATGACGCGCTGGAGCAGCCGGACAGCGCTCCGGCCGATCTCGGCCATGGGGGACCGGACGGAGGAGAGCGGGATGGGCAGCTCGGCGGCGAGCGACGTGTCGTTGTACCCGACGACGGCGCAGTCCGCACCCACGGCCATCCCGTGGGTGCGGAGGGCGCCCATCGCCCCGATCGCGGCGAAGTCGTTGACCGCGAAGAGGGCGGTCGGGGCAGTGCCGGCGGCGAGGATCCTCTCCGCTGCCTCGCGTCCTCCCTGGGTGTCGAAGCGCGACCAGACGATGGAGTCATCCGGGATGTCGCCCCCGAGGGCCCGCCAGCGGTCCACGAAGCCCGCGGTGCGGTCCACCGCCGTGCTCGCGTACGGCTCGCCCGCAATGACGCAGACGCGCCGGTGGCCCTTGTCCCAGAGGTGCTCCGCGACGAGCTCCCCGCCCCGGGTGTCGTCGCACGTCGAGGAGGGGAAGCCGGGATGACGACGGTTCATGAGCACGAACGGCACGGCACGGTGCCTGAGGTCGGGCAGGACGTCCCCGTCGAGGTGCGAATCGCCGATGATCAGCCCGTCCACCCTGCGCGCGAGCATCATCTCGACCTTGCGGCGCTGCTCGTCGACGTCGTCGCGCGAGTTGGTGACGAAGGCGGAGTAGCCGATGCGCGCCGCCGCCTCCTCGATGCCCTCGTACATGATCGCCAGCACGAGGTCGGACAGGCGCGGGACGACGACGCCCAGCAGCTGCGTCCTGCGCGTGCGCAGGCTGGTGGCCTGGGGGTCCGGGGAGTAGCCCACCTCCGCAGCGAGCTCGCGGATCCGCTGGGCCGTGGCCTCCGACGCCGCGCCTCTGGCCGAGTCCGGGTCCGAGTGCAGCACCCTGGACACCGTGGAAGGGTGGATGCCCAGCTCCTTGGCCAGGTCCTTGAGGGTCACCGCCCTCTCGCTCGTGTTCTTCTCCATCCTCCAGCTCTCTCCCGCCTGCCTTCCCATTGTCCATTGCCCGCACCCGACCGCGGCCCGGAAGGGATCTTCCAGAAGGCCTTGACCGTGACCGCCACCACATCGTACAGTCGAGACAAAGCCTAACCCAATCGATTGGGTAGTCGCATGAGTTCCGGGTCCCGCATCCGCCGGACGCGTTCTTCCGGAAACCGTGCCCCGAGCCTCAGACGCAAGTGCCTGTCCCTCCCGTGCCTTACCCAAACGATTGGGCAAGCGGGGGAGGGCAGGGGAACCGCAGGAGCAGGAGCAGGAGCAGTAATGACAACGAGCCTGAGCGAGGAGCACGTGGTGCTCCTCGCGACCGGGGGGACGATCTCCTCCCGCACTCGCGAGGACCTCGGAGGCGCGGCAGTCGCCTCCGACGGAGCGCGCGAGCTGCTCCGTGCCGCCGGCCAGGGGCTCGCGCTGCCGGTGCGCGTGGTCGACGTCCTGCGCCTGGGCTCCTACGCCCTCGACGTCGAGGACATGCTCCTGGTGTGCAGGCGCATCCGGGAGGTCCTCGCCGACCCTGCCGTCGTCGGGGTCGTCGTCACGCACGGCACGGACACGATGGAGGAGACGGCGTTCCTGGCCGACCTCGTGCACGGCGACCCGCGTCCGGTGGTCTTCACGGGCGCGCAGCGGGCAGCCGATTCCCACGACCCGGACGGCCCGGGGAACCTGGCCCGGGCCATCGCCCTCGCCGCCTCGGGGCAGGCCCGTGGACGCGGGATCCTGCTGTGCTTCGCCGGGGACGTCTTCCCCGCCCGGGGCGTGCGGAAGACGGAGACCGTCCGGCAGCACGCCTTCGGCAACCCGGACTACGGCTTCGCAGGACGGGTCGGCGAGGACGGCGCCGTGACGCTGGCCGAGCCGGCGCACCGGCGCCCGGACCCGCTGCCCCTGCCCGGCCCCGACGCCGGGCGCGCCCGCCGTGTCGACCTCGTCGCGTCCTACCCCGGCGCCGACGCCGCCCACCTCCGTGCCTCCCTAGCGGCCGGCGCCGCCGGGATCGTCCTGCAGGGCACCGGCAGCGGGAACGCGAACCCGGAGCTCTGCGCGGCCGTGGCCGAGGCGACGGCGGGCGGGGCGGTCGTGGTCACCAGCACCCGCGTGCATGCCGGACCGGTGGCCCCGGTGTACGGGGCCGGGGGAGGGAAGGACCTGCTCGCCGCCGGTGCCGTCCCCTCGGGCCTGCTGCGCCCGTCCCAGTCGCTCGTGCTCCTGTCCCTCCTCCTGCGGCTGGGCAGGTCGCGGGAAGAGGTAGCCGAGGCCTTCGCGGCGATAGGAGGCAACCCCTGACCCATCCGCCCCTGCACCCACCGACACACCAGCTGAATTCCACACATCCAGAAAGGCCCCAACCATGACCAAGGACATCCAGGTCGCCTTCGGCGTCGACGTCGACGCGGTCGCCGGAATGCTCGGCTCCTACGGCGGAGAGGACTCCCCGTGCGACATCTCCCGCGGCCTCTTCGCCGGCGAAGTGGGAGGCCCCCGGCTGCTGCGCCTCTTCGAGAAGTACTCCCTGCCCGCGACGTGGTTCGTGCCCGGCCACTCGATCGAGACCTTCCCCGACCTCACCCGGATGATCGTGGACGCAGGGCACGAGATCGGGGTGCACGGCTACTCCCACGAGAACCCGATCGCGATGAACCGCAAGCAGGAGACCGCGATCCTGGACCGCTCGATCGAGCTCATCGAGAAGGTCTCGGGCCGCCGCCCCACCGGCTATGTGGCCCCGTGGTGGGAGTTCTCCCCCGTGACCAACGAGATCCTCCTCGAGCGCGGCATCAAGTACGACCACTCCCTGATGCACCGCGACTTCGAGCCCTACTACGTCCGGGTCGGGGACAGCTGGAAGAAGATCGACTACACCCAGGACGCCGAGGCGTGGATGGAGCCGCTCGTCCGCGGGGAGGAGACCGACCTCGTCGAGATCCCGGCGAACTGGTACCTCGACGACCTGCCCCCGATGATGTTCATCAAGGCCTCGCCCAACTCCCACGGCTTCGTCAGCCCCCGGGACATCGAGCAGATGTGGCGCGACCAGTTCGACTGGGTCTACCGCGAGATGGACCAGGCGGCCTTCACCATGACCATCCACCCGGACGTCTCCGGGCGCCCGCAGGTCCTCCTCATGCTCGAGCGCCTCATCGAGCACATCAACAGCCACGAGGGCGTCACCTGGATGCAGTTCGACCAGATCGCCGACTCGTTCCTCGCCCGCAGTCCCCGGAAGGACACCTCGAAGTGAGCACCCGCACCACCGGCGTCGACCTGACGGCGCCTGCCGCTAACGAGAAGCGCCGCTTCCCTGTCTTCTCGAAGAGGACCACCACTGTCGCCACCGTCCTGGCCCTGCTGGCCTGGACCGTCGCCGTGTTTGACTACGGGCTCTTCGGCACCCTGCTGCCGGCCATGCAGCAGGAATTCGGCTGGAGCGCCCCGGAGGCCTACGCGATCAACACCTGGATCGCCGTCGGCACTGCCGTGGTGTGCTTCGGCATCGGCCCGGTCATCGACCGCCTCGGCCGGCGCAAGGGCATGATGACCACCATCGGGGGCACCGCCGTGATCTCCGCGCTGACCGCGGCCATCCCCGCGGCACTCGGGGCCCTCAGCAGCGTCCTGCTCGTGGTCGTGCGCTCCTTCGGCGGGCTCGGGTTCTCCGAGCAGGCCGTGAACGCGACCTACATGAACGAGGTCTACCAGGTCACCGAAGTCGCCGACAAGCGCAAGCGCCCCGGCTTCCACTACTCCTTCATCCAGGGCGGCTGGCCGCTGGGCTTCCTCCTGGCCAGCGCCCTGGCCCTGGCCTTCCTCCCGTCGCTGGGCTGGCGCCCGCTCTACCTGATGGCCACCGTGCCCGCGGCGATCATCGTCTGGGTCATCTCCCGGAAGCTGAAGGAGACCCCCCAGTTCGAGCTGCACCGGAAGCTTACCGAGCTCGAGAAGCACGGCAACCCCGAGCAGGCCCACGCCCTCGCAGCCGCCTACGGAGTCGAGCACTCCTCCGCCGCACCGCTCAAGCGGATCTGGGAGCCGCACCTGCGCCGGAACACCATCGTGTTCTCGCTGGCCTGGATCATCAACTTCTTCGGCATCGCGATCTTCAGCGTCCTGGGCAGCTCCGTACTGAAGAACGCCAAGGGCGTCGAGCTCTCCGACGCGTTCTGGATGCTCATCGTGATCAACCTGCTCGCCTACTTCGGCTACGTCTTCCACGGCTGGCTCGGAGACAGGATCGGGCGCAAGAAGACCATCATCATCGGCTGGATCATCTCCGGGCTCTCCTTCGCCGTGATGCTCAGCCCGGTCGCGTCCAGTCCGTTCCTGATCATCCTCACCTACGGCGCGGGCCTGTTCTTCCTGGTCGGCCCCTACGCGGCCATCCAGTACTTCATGGCCGAGTGCTACCCGGTCAGCTGCCGCGCCACGGGCACCGCCTTCATCGGCGCCATGAGCCAGCCCGGGACCATCATCGGCGGGGCCCTCTTCACCGCCCTCGCTGCCGGCTCCGGCACCGGCACCGCCGCCCTGTGGGTGGGGGCCCTGGGCACCCTGCTCTCGGGCGTCCTGATGATCGCAGCCAAGCCCCCCGTCGAAGCCATCCTGGAGGACCACCCCCATGCCTGAAGCGAAAGCAGCCATCGTCACGGGCGCGGCCAGCGGCATCGGACGGGCAGTGGCCGTCCACTACGCCGCCCGGAACATCCGCACCGTGATCGGCACGTTCCCCGGCGACCCCCACGACCCCGAGGAGACCCTCCGACAGGTCAAGGACGCCGGGGGGCAGGCCGTGGTCCACGAAGTCGACGTCCGTTCCACCGACTCCGTCGAGGCCTTCGCCCAGCGGGCCGTCGACGAGTACGGCCGGCTCGACTACGCGGTCGCCAACGCCGGGATCCTGCGGAACGCTCCGCTCGGCGAGCTCTCCGACGAGCGCTGGCACGACATGCTCGACGTCGATCTGACCGGCGTCCTGCGCACCCTGCGCGCCGGGGCGGCCCGGATGGGCGAGGGCGGGGCCATGGTCGCCGTCTCCTCGATCGCCGGGGGCGTGTACGGGTGGGAGGAGCACGCCCACTACGCCGCCGCCAAGGCAGGAGTCCTCGGCCTGGTCCGCAGCGTCGCCGTGGAGCTCGGCCCCCGCCAGATCCGCGCCAACGCCGTCATCCCCGGCCTCATCGAGACGCCGCAGTCCCTCGACCCGGTCAACTCGCTCGGGCCCGAGGGCCTCAGGCGGGCCGGGAACGACATCCCCTGGGGCCGCGTCGGCCACCCGGAGGAGGTGGCAGAGGTCATCGGCTTCCTCACCTCCCCGGCCGCCAACTACGTCACCGGACAGGCGATCGTCGTCGACGGCGGCCTGACCGTGAAGATGCGCGCATGAGCGCCCAAGCCGCCGACGGACGCGCCTCCGGCCGGACCGTCGTCGTCACCGGCGGCGCGAGCGGCATCGGCAGGGCCATCGCCGAGGCGTTCCGCCAGAACGGCGACCGCGTTGCAGTCCTGGACCGGGCCGATGCCCCCGACGTGATCCGCGTCGACGTCGCAGACGAGGAGAGCGTGCGCCGAGCCTTCTCCGCGGTCCGCGAGCAGTTCGGCACCGTGGACGTCCTCGTGAACTCCGCAGGCCTCCTGACGGAAGCCCCCGTGGAGGAGATGGACCTCGCCCTGTGGAACGAGACCATCAGCGTAGACCTCACCGGAGTCTTCCTCTGCAGCCGCGAAGTCCTCAGACCCATGCGCGCCCAAGGCTGGGGCCGGATCATCAACGTCGCCTCCCAGCTGGGCATCAAGGGCGGGGTCGGCCTGGGCCACTACAGCGCGGCCAAGGCCGGGGTCATCGGCTTCACCAAGGCCCTCGCGCTCGAGGTCGCCGCGGACAACGTCCTGGCCAACGCCATCGCGCCCGGCCCCATCGAGACACCGCTCGTGGACGGGATCTCCGAGGAATGGAAGAAGGCGAAGCGTGCCGAGCTTCCCTTGGGCCGGTTCGGAACGCCGGCCGAGGTCGCCCCGGCCGCCGTGCTCCTGGCAAGCGACCCGGGTGGGAACCTCTTCGTCGGACAGACCCTCGGGCCCAACTCCGGCGACGTGATGCCCTGAGGCGGAAGGAAACCGAACATGTGCGGTGTCTGCGGACGGGCTGTAGTGGCCGATCCCGTGTTCCCCGAGGGGCGCACCACGCGGGGGAACCTGATCGCGGCCCAGATGATCGCAGGGCTGTGCCCGCCCCTGGCGGGCCGGGTCAAGGTCGCCGGGCTCGCCGCCGGCTTCGCCGTCACCGCCTCCGGCGGACGGCAGGCACTGTGCGCCACGGTAGGAGAGGCCTGGGCGGCGGTGTTCGCCGCGGCGCCCGCCGCCCTCGGCCTCGAGGACGTCCCGAAGGAGCTCGAGGCCAGGTACCCCGCCGTGGCCGAGCGTCTGCTGCTGCAGGCCGTCATAGCCGCCGGACGGGAGGCCGCGAGCAGCGGCCCCGCTCGCACGGGCAGCGCTCCGGGGAGGCCCCTGCCCCCTCGATGAGGGCCCGCAGGTCTTGCGGCTCCACACCGGGTTCGAAAAATGCCCGTTCCGACGCTGACCACCGGCACTCCAACCCTTGGCCAATCGTTTGGGTAGGATTGGGCCCCGAATACCTCTCGCGACAAGGGCGATCCCGCCCGGAGAACCTCCGAAGGAGACCGTCATGACGAACCTCGCCCCGCTCTGGTCGCCCCTGCAGCTCGGCTCCACGCATCTGGGCAACCGGGTCGCGCTGGCGCCCATGACCCGCATCAGCGCCACCGAGGAAGGCCTGGCAACCGCGAAGATGGCCTCCTACTACGAGGCCTTCGCCCGGGGCGGGTTCGCCCTGCTGATCACCGAGGGCATCTACCCGGACACCGCGCACAGCCAGGGCTACCTGTACCAGCCGGGGCTGGCCACCGACGACCAGGCCCGGTCCTGGACCACCGTCGTCGAGGCAGTCCACGCCGCCGGGGCCAAGATCTTCGCCCAGCTCATGCACGCCGGCTCCCAAGCCCAGGGCAGCCGCTTCGCGGAGACCACCATCGGCCCCTCGGCCGTCGCCCCCAAAGGGGCGCAGCTGGACTTCTACCGCGGCGATGGCCCCTACAGGGTCCCCGCCGAGATCACG
Organism: Sinomonas terrae; assembly: GCF_022539255.1. Lineage (NCBI taxonomy): Bacteria > Bacillati > Actinomycetota > Actinomycetes > Micrococcales > Micrococcaceae > Sinomonas > Sinomonas terrae. The sequence continues at coordinate 25,629 of NZ_JAKZBV010000002.1, read as the reverse complement.
CGCCAGCAGATGGACGAGGTCCTCCAGGGCTTCGTCGCCGCCGCGCTGCGCGCCGAGGAGGCAGGATTCGACGGCGTGGAGATCCACGGCGCCAACGGGTACCTGCTGGACCAGTTCCTCACCGACTACCTCAACCTCCGCACCGACGAGTACGGCGGCTCCCCTCAGAACCGGGTGCGCTTCCCCGCCGAGGTCGCCCGCACCGTCCGCCAGGCCCTCAGGCCGGAGACCACCGTGGGCGTCCGGGTCTCCCAGTCGAAGGTCAGCGACCACGACCACCGGTGGGCCGGCGGCGCCGAGGAGGCCGAGGTCATCTTCTCCAGCCTCGGTGCCACCGGCGTCGACTTCATCCACACCACCGAGCACAGGGCATACGCCCCGGCCTTCGGCCTCCAAGGCCCCTCGCTTGCGGCCCTGGCCAAGCAGCACTCCGGACTGCCGGTGATCGCCAACGGACATCTCGACGACCCGGAAACCGCCGTGTCCATGCTGACCGACCACGCGGCCGACGTCGTCGCCCTGGGCAAGGCAGCCCTCGGCAACCGGGACTGGCCCGACAGGGCCCGCAACGGCCGACCCCTCGACGAGCTGGACGCCAGCCTGTTCGCCCCCGTGGCCGACGTCAAGGACTGGGAGCTCGAACTCCTCTCCTGAGGAGGCCTCCTGCTCCCGGCCACGCGATTCCCCGGGGGGTCGGAACCTGACCCCCAACCGCTGCAGGTCGCCAAGGACGGCGATCGCCAGCGCCTGAGGACGGGCGGTACAGTAGCCGGGGGCCGGACGCGTCTGCATGCCCCGTCGCAATCGCTCGGAGATGATCTTCCTTCTCCAGGGGAGAGAGCAGGATCCTTGTTCTGCCGACGAGGGAAACGGGGCTTGGCCAGATTCTGGTGACGCAGGTGGCCGAGACCCGAAACGGAAGAGGGCTAGTGAGCCATCAGGTCGAGCTCGGCGATGATGCCCTGGGGAACGTCGGCGGTGAGTTCCACCGTGAAGGAGCCCGGCGAATGCCGGGTGACCAGGATTCCGTGTCCGGGCGTGTCGAGTGCGTGCTGGATGGCGTGGTCGACGACACGGTCGAGTTCGGCTTCGAGGACCTTCCGGCTGTCGATCTCCAGCGTCTTGGCGTAATCAATGGTCTTGAGCGCCATTGTCTGCTCCTGTCTTAGCTCTTGATGGAGTCTTTGAGAAATCTGGGCTTCGCTCGGCCAAGCGCAGACGCAGCCGAAGATGATAAGGCGCGCCCAGTCGCCAGGGGACTGCTTCCCCGGCCCTCACCTGTCTCCGTCGACATCGCCGGGGCAGCTCCGATCTCAACGTCCTGGTAGTCGAGGTGAACGAAGGCCCTTGGCTCCACTCCCTCGGCTGCCAACCAGAAGCCAGACCTGTCCGGCATCACGGTTTCGACGATGCCCCGCCTGACGAGGAAGCCGCCTCTGCAAAGTTCGACTGCCGCTCCTGCCTCGGGGCAGTGCGCCCGGTTCCGTTCAGGCGAGTCGGTGAGCCAGGAGAAGCACGTGTCGGGCTCGTCGGTTCGGTATTCGAGGCCGACGCCACCGGCGTATCCGGCTTCGAACGCTGCCTGGACCCATTCTTCGAGCGGGAGACTCCCGCTGCCGGGGCATCCCCGCCCTGGTGCATCCGCGATCTGGATCCGGGCGAAGTCTGGGGCACGTCGCCGGATCACGGCGGTCATGTCCTCTCCACCGAAGCTGAGGTGGTAGAAGTCGGCGAGGAGGCCGATGTTGGCCGCGCCCTGGTCCCGGACGCGTTCGATGATGGACAGTGCGGAGGCCGCGGTCGCAAGCGGATAGGCGGGCAGCGCGCTGAGGGGTTCGAGTGTGAGGGTGGCGCCCAGGTCGCCGGCGCGCTGGGCCGCCTGGGCGAGGTTCGCCACTGCCGTGCGCTCCTGGTCATCGGCGGTCGCCCCGGGGACCCTCAGGCCGTACATGGGGTTGAAGACCTTCACGCCCAGTCTCCCGCCGAGCTCGAGGGCCGAATCGAGCGAGGCCATGAAGTCCTGTTCCCGTCCCGGGATGCAGGCGAAGCCTCGTTCGCCGGCCCAGAGGTCCCCGCCGAAGAGATTCAGGAGTCCGACGCGCACTCCGGCGTCCTCCACCGCTGCAACGAGGCGGTCCATGTCCCTTCTGCTGGGATAGGGGTCCGGGTAGGGCCACCACAGCTCGATCTCCTCGAACCCAGCCGCGGCTGCTGCGGAGGGCTGCCGGAGCAGGGGAAGGTGGGACAGGACGGATGAGCAGTTCAGCGCCAGCGGCAGACAGGTGCCGGGGAACACTGCCACGTCATCAGCCTCCTCGGCAGTCGACCACTCGTTTCCCCCCATAGCGGGCCGATGCCGTGCCGGCTGGCACGGCACCGGCCCGCGGCAGGGGGGAGGACCTCAGCGGCTCAGGGAGCCGCTGAGGTCGTGGCTGGCGTCGGGCGTCTCGGATTCGAGGCACCACTTGGCCGCGTTGGCGAGGAAGGTCTTCACGATCGACTGGCGCAGGTCGGAGGGGTGCCCCATGTTCGTGTAGACGGTGCGCTGGCCGTTGGGGCGTTCCCAGGTCCAGGCGACGGCTGAGGGCGTCGGCTCGTCTTCGGGGTCCACCGGCTCGCCCCACAGGATCGGGGTGCACCCTTCGCTGAGGTCTGTGCGGTAGAGCCATCCGCGCAGGTGGAAGGCCTCGGGGATTCCCTCGAGGATGGGGTGGCCTTCCTTGTCTGCCCAGGTGACGTCGGTGCTGGAGGAGTGGCCGTGGTGGCTGATCCACGGGGAGCCGAGGATGTTGCGCCCGAAGCCGTCGTTCCACTCGGCCCATTCGCTCTCGGGCGGGTAGTGGAAGGCGTGGCTCGAGGTGCGCAGGCCGATCACGTGGCCTCCGCGGTTGCAGTAGTCCACGATGTGGCGCATCTCCTCGTCCGGCAGCTGCCGCCATCGGGTGTAGACGACCAGGAGGTCGGCGTCGTCGAGGTCGGAGAGGTCCCCGAAGCTCTGCTTGGGGAAGTCCGGCATGTCCTCGAGGACGTCGGGGGTCTTGTAGACGACGTCGGCTCCGAGTCTCGCCTCGAGGTGCTCGGCGATGGGGCGCATGGTGCGGTCCGATTCGTACTCGCCTTCGCCGACGAGGAACACGATCTTGGTCATTATTCGGTCTCCTTGGTTTGTCCGTGGGGGAGGAGGAAGATCTTGCCGCAGGCGCCGGTGTCCTGGATGTCCATGGCTGCGGCTACGTCGTCGAGGTCCATGGTGTGGGTGACCATGGTGTCCAGGAGGCTTCCGGCCTTGCGGACGGTCTCCCACATCAGCGGGGCCATGCTCAGGTGGTTCCAGTGCCAGCATCCGTGGATGTCGAGGCCGAGCGGGACCAGGGGCGGCAGGTCGAGGTCGTTGCCCCAGGAGACGAAGCTGACCTGGCCCCGCGAGCGGGTGGCGAGGGCCAGGGTGCGGGAGGCGCCGGGGGCGCCGCTGGTCTCGATTGCTGCGTCGACGCCGCGGCCGCCGGTCGCTTCCCGGATCTGCTCGACCATGTCGGGATCGCGGGGGTCGAAGACTCGTTCGGCTCCCAGCTTGTGGGCGAGTTCGGCACGGTAGGGGTGGGTCTCGATGGCGAGGACCCTTGCTCCCCGGACCGCCCCCTGCACGATCGCGCCGAGGCCCACCGGACCGCACCCGGACACCAGGAGGGTGTCCAGGGCGTTGACGCCCATCCGCTGCATGGCGTTGAAGCTGGGGCCGAGCCCGCAGCAGGCGAGGGCGCCGTGGCGCAGGGGGATGTCGTCGGGGATCGGTGCCAGGAGCCAGTCGGGCTTCAGGACGTACTCGGCGTAGGTGGCCGTGCCGTACGGCTGGTTCGTCTCGGCCAGCACATCGCGCTGGTTCGGACAGTACATGTAGTCCCCGGCGGTGCACAGCGGGCAGGTGCCGCACCCGTAGTGCGGCATGACCGCCACCCGGTCGCCCACGTTGACCCGCCCCGAGTGGCCGGCGTCCACCACGATGCCCGCGGCCTCGTGGCCCAGCGCGTCCTGGACCGGGCCGCCATGGCGGTGCTTGAACTCGGTGCACATCGGGGAGATGAGGATCTTGACCACGACGAGGTCGCGGCTCGAAGCCGGCTGCGGCTGGTCGAGGACCTCGACGCGGCCTGGCGCGGTGATCGCTGCTGCCTTCACTGAAACGCTCGTTTCTGCTGGTGCGCCGTCGATCCGGCGCGGTGGGCAGCCCGCTGCCCGGGGGCCGGGAAGCGGGGCTGAAGGGAAAGCTGTCTCGAACAACTTATGTCTGGCGCATCCCTGCTGTCAGATGGCCAGAGCCGGGAAACCACCAGTCAGAAAGCGATACTAGGGCCGCGAAGGCCGTCTGTGAACCACTTTTGGTACGTAAAAAAAATTTGGCCGGAAGTCTGGATTTGCGGACGGAGCAGAGGGTACGTTGTCCCGGACGGCATCGACGTGACAGCGCTCACAGAGCCGAAAGTCGACAGATCCTGGAGACACACCAATGACATCTGGAAGCAGTACTGCTCTGCGCGTAGGCATGGTGGGCTACGCGTTCATGGGTGCGGCGCACTCACAGGCATGGCGGACGGCGCCGCGTTTCTTCGACCTGCCGCTGGCCCCGGTGATGGCCGCGGTCGCGGGCCGGGACCCGCAGCGGGTGGCGGCGGCGGCGGAGAAGCTGGGCTGGGAGTCGGCGGAGACGGATTGGCGGCGCCTGGTCGAGCGGGAGGACATCGACCTGGTCGACATCTGCACTCCAGGCCACACTCACGCCGAGATCGCGGTCGCGGCCCTGGAGGCGGGCAAGCACGTGCTGTGCGAGAAGCCGCTGGCGAACTCTGTGGCGGAGGCGGAGCGGATGACGGCGGCGGCGGATGCGGCGGCGGCGCGTGGGGTCTTCTCGATGTGCGGGTTCTCGTACCGCCGCACTCCGGCCCTGGCGCTCGCGAAGCGGCTCGTGGACTCGGGGGCACTCGGGACGGTCCGGCACGTGCGGGCCCAGTACCTGCAGGACTGGCTCGCGGACGAGGATGCGCCGCTGACGTGGCGGCTGGACAGGACGAAGTCGGGCTCCGGGGCGCTCGGGGACATCGGCGCCCATATCATCGACGCCGCCCAGTGGATCACCGGCCAGGACATCACGGGGGTTTCGGCGCTGCTGGAGACGTTCGTGAAGGAACGGCCGGTGGGCGGGGACTTCGTGGGCCTGGGCGGGGCGGGGCAGGCGGGCGGGCCGAAGGGGCCGGTGACGGTCGACGACGCCGCGGTCTTCAGCGCGCGGCTCGACGGCGGGGCGGTGGGCGTGTTCGAGGCGACGAGGTTCGCCCTGGGCCGCAAGAACGCGATGCGGCTCGAGCTCAACGGCTCGGAGGCCTCGCTCGCGTTCGACTTCGAGGACATGAACTCGCTGTGGCTCTACGACGCCGCGCAGGAACCGAACGCCGGCTTCCGCAAGATCCAGGTCACCGAGCCCGCGCACCCGTACACGGGCCATTGGTGGCCGGTGGGCCACGGGCTCGGGTACGAGCACGCGTTCACCCACCAGGTGGTGGACCTCGTGGAGGCCATCGCGGCGGGGAAGCAGCCCGCGCCGTCGTTCGCGGACGCGCTGCAGGTCCAGCGCGTCCTGGAGGCCGTCGAGGCGAGCGCCGCGGACGAATCACGCTGGACCAAAGTAGAAGGAGCATGACCATGGCACCGCGACCTATTACCTTGTTCACGGGCCAGTGGGCCGACCTGCCGTTCGAGGAGGTCGCGCGGCTGGCAGGGGAGTGGGGCTTCGACGGGCTCGAGATCGCCTGCTGGGGCGACCACCTCGACCCGGTGCGGGCGGCCGAGGACGACGACTACGTCCAGGACCGGCTCGACATCCTCAAGCGCAACGGGCTGGAGGTTTTCGCGATCGCGAACCACCTCACCGGCCAAGCCGTGTGCGATGACCCGATCGACGCACGGCACCGCGGGATCCTTTCCGAGGAGGTCTGGGGCGACGGCGACCCGGAGGGCGTGCGGCAGCGCGCGGCCGAGGCGATGAAGGCGACCGCGCGGGCCGCGGCGCGGCTCGGGGTCAAGACCGTCACCGGGTTCACGGGCTCGGCGATCTGGAAGGCCGTGGCGATGTTCCCGCCGGTCCCGGACGGGATGATCGAGGCCGGGTACCGGGACTTCGCGGACCGGTGGAACCCGATCATGGACGTCTTCGACGAGGTCGGGGTCCGGTTCGCGCTCGAGGTGCACCCCTCGGAGATCGCCTACGACTACTGGACGGCCAAGCGCGCGCTCGAGGCCATGGCGGGCCGGGAGGGCTTCGGGCTCAACTTCGACCCCTCGCACTTCATCTGGCAGGACCTCGACCCCGTCATGTTCCTGCAGGACTTCGCGGAGAAGATCTTCCACGTCCACGTCAAGGAGTCGATCCGCCACCTCGACGGCCGCAACGGCCGGCTCGGCTCGCACCTGGCATGGGCGGACCCGCGCCGGGGCTGGGACTTCGTCACCGCCGGCCACGGGCACGTGCAGTGGGAGCCGATCTTCCGCACCCTCAACGCGATCGGGTACGAGGGGCCGACCAGCATCGAGTGGGAGGACGCCGGCATGGACCGCCTCGTCGGGGCACCCCAGGCCCTCGCCCTCGTCAAGCAGCTCGCCCAGATCTCCCCGCCCGCCGCGGCCTTCGACGCAGCCTTCAGCAGCAGCCGGTGACCAGCAGCAGCCGGTGACGCCGTGCGCGGGAGCCGCGCTCCCGCCGTCGTACGCAGCCGCCCTATCGCCGAGAAGCCCCAGACCGGCACCGCTCCAACCATCCCAGACCACCACCACTCCAACCATAAGGAAAAGGCAATGAAGCTACTCCAAGAGAATCGCCCCCGAATTCCGCGGGTCGGTTCGAAATCCGTTCGGCGCGGCCTCGCTGTAGCAGGGGCCGCGGGCCTCGCCATCGGCATGGCAGCGTGCGGCAGCACCGGGCCCGGGCAGGGAACCGGGCCCTCGGGAACCGCCCCGATCACGACCTGGGCCGTCAGCAGCGGCGGCACCGACAACATGTTCCAGGACTCCTTCACAGCCTGGAACAAGGCGCACCCCAGCGAGCAGATCAACGCCTCCTACTTCGCCACCGATGCGTACAAGGACAAGATCCGCACCGCGATCGGCTCGGACCAGGCCCCGACCCTGATCTACACGTGGGGCGGCGGGGTGCTCAAGGGCTACGTCGACGCGAACAAGGTGATGGACCTCAGCGACATCGTCAAGCAGAACCCCTCGCTGAAGGACAAGTTCACTGCCTCGGTGGCCGCCGGGGGCGTCATCGACGGCAAGACCTACGCCATCCCCATGGCCGCGGTGACGCCGGTGCACTTCTACTACAACAAGGACGTCCTGGCCAAGGCCGGGGTCCAGCCGCCGCAGACCTGGGATGACCTCCTGGCCGCCATCCCGAAGATCAAGGCCACCGGTGCCGCGCCGATCTCCCTCGGAGGCGGCAGCAAGTGGCCGTACCTGATGTGGGAGGAATACCTCGTCGACCGGCTCGGGGGCCCCGACGTCTTCAAGAACATCCTGGCCAACAAGCCCAACGCCTGGTCCGACCCGGCCGTCATCAAGGCCAACACCATGATCCAGCAGCTCGTGGACGCCGGCGCCTTCGTCAACGGCTTCTCCTCCGTCCAGGCAGACAGCAGCGCCGACCTCGCCCTCCTGGTTTCCGGGAAGGCGGGCATGCTCCTCCAGGGCGCCTGGGACTACCCCAGCGTCTCGCAGATCGACCCTAAGTTCATCAGCAGCGGCAAGCTCGGCTACGGGGCGTTCCCGGCCGTACCAGGAGGCCAGGGCGACCCCAAGGACGTCGCAGGCAACCCGTCGAGCTACTGGGCCATCTCCTCAAAGGCCACCCCTGCACAGGTAAAGACCGCCGTTGACTACCTCGTCAACGGGCTCTGGGACCAGGGCTACACCGACCGGATGATCAACAGCGGCGAAGTGCCCCCGCTCAAGGGCCTGGACGACCGGGTCCAGAAGGCGGGAGACTTCCCTGCCGCCATGTACAAGATGATGAGCGACGCGCCCAGCTTCCAGATGTCATGGGACCTCGCCCTGGCGCCGGCCCCGTCTGCGGCCTTCTGGACCCAGCTCGACCTGCTCTTCAACAAGGCCGAGACCCCGCAGCAGTTCTCCGACAACATGAACAAGACGATCGGGCAATGAGCAGAGTCAAGACAGAGTCCGGTGCGGGGGCTTCCCTCCGCACCGGACCCAGCTCCTGGATGGTCGCGCCAGCGCTGGCATTCTTCCTGATCTTCGCGATCGTGCCCCTGATCCTCGCCGCGGTGCTCAGCTTCACCAAATGGGACGGGATCAACCCTCCGGCGTGGACCGGGCTGGGCAACTGGACCCGGACGCTCTCGGATCCGGTGACCTTCCAATCCCTGGGCCTGAGCTTCAAGGTCATCATCGTCTCGTGGCTGGTCCAGACGCCCCTCAGCCTCCTGGTGGGGGTCTTCACAGCCGGGCGCCAACGGTACCGCGCCGTCCTTGCGGCGCTGTACTTCCTGCCGCTGATCCTGTCCTCCGCGGCGATCGGCATCGCCTTCAAGGCGCTCCTGGACCCGAACTTCGGGCTCAGCAAGGCCTTCGGCATCCCGGCTCTGGCCCAGGACTGGCTGGGGAACCCGCAGCTTGTCTTCTACGTCGTGATCTTCGTCATCGCGTGGCAGTTCGTCCCGTTCCACTCCCTGCTCTACCAGGCCGGGACACGGCAGATCCCGACCTCCTTCTACGAGGCCGCAGAACTGGACGGCGCCAGCAGGATGCAGCAGTTCTTCCACATCACCCTGCCGCAGCTGCGCTACACCATCGTCACGTCCTCGACGCTCATGGTGGTCGGGTCGCTGACCTACTTCGACGTGGTCTACATCCTCACCCAGGGGGGACCGGGCTACTCGACCCGCCTGCTGCCTCTGGACATGTACCTCACAGGGTTCGCCTCCAGCGACATGGGCGATGCGAGCGTGCTGGCGATGCTGCTCGTCGTCATCGGGCTCCTCCTCGCGCTGGGACTGACGAAGCTGACCGGCTTCAGCCGCATGACAAGCCAGCAGGAAGGATCCTGAGAGACATGGCTACAGTTCTACGGGAGCGGACCCGGCGTCCCGTCGCGGCGGATCCGAAGCGCCGGCCGCGGAACGGGCGGAGGAGGGTCCGGCCCAATTACCTCGCAGGGATCGGCGGCTTCGTCTGGCTCGGCGTCATCATCATCCCCATCTACTACATCGTCATCACGAGCATCGGCAGGCAGTCCGACTTCTACACCGGGAACCCGCTCCTGCCCTCCTCCAACCCGACCCTGGACAGCTACAGGGCTGTCTTGGACAACGACTTCCTGCTCTATCTGGGCAACAGCGTCGTCGTCACGGTGGCGAGCGTCGTGGTGACCGTAGGGGTTTCGCTCATGGCGGCCTACGCCATCGTGCGCTCACGGGCGCGCATGGTGCGGCTGACGTTCTCCCTGTTCCTGCTCGGGCTGGCGATCCCCCTCCAGGCGACGATCATCCCGCTCTACTACATGATCGGCCAGGCGCACCTCTACGACACCCTCCTGGCACTGATCCTGCCCTCGATCGCGTTCGCCATCCCGATCACAGTCCTGATCCTGGTCAACTTCATCCGGGACATCCCCGCCGAGCTGTTCGAGTCGATGCGGGTGGACGGTGCGAGCCATTGGCGGCTGTTCATCTCGCTCGTCGTCCCGCTCTCGCGTCCGGCGATCACCACCGTCACGCTCTACAACGCGCTGAATGTCTGGAACGGGTTCCTGTTCCCACTGGTGCTGACCCAGAGCGCCGACAAGAGGGTGCTGCCGCTGTCGCTGTGGACCTTCCAAGGCCAGTTCTCCATCAATGTCCCGGCCATCCTGGCCGCCGTGGTGCTCTCGACACTGCCGATCTTCGTCCTGTACGTCCTCGGACGGCGGCAGCTGGTCGCGGGCCTCACCGCCGGTTTCGGCAAGTGACCGATCCGTCGACTGCGGTGTCCAGTCGTCCTGGCTGGACGCGGACGGCTACGATGCCTGACAGCCCTTGCGGGTTGCCCTCCGGCGGACCGGCTGGGGCCAGGCGGGAGAGCAGGTGAGCAGATTGGATGCAGCCGACGGGGATCGAGGCCCGAGGGCCAGCAGCCAGGAGCAGGTACGCCGGGAGAACCTCTCCCGCGTCCTGCGGCTCGTCCACTCCCGCAGGCGGGTGCCCCGGGCAGAGATCACGCGGGCAACCGGACTGAACCGGTCCACCGTCGCGGACCTCGTCGCAGAGCTGGTCGGCCTCGGCCTAGCCTTCGAGTCGGAGCCGGAGCGCGCGAATCAGGCGGGCCGGCCGAGCCCGGTGGTCTCGGCGACCAGACGTCCAGTCGCCATCGCCGTCCATCCCGAGACAGACGCGCTGACCATCGGAGCTGTGGCGCTGGACGGAACCCTCGTCCAGCGGATCCGGTACCCCCTCGATCTCCCGCCGACTCCCTCGGAACTGGTGGAAAGGGCCTCCGAGGTGATCGCGGGCCTCGGGCTCGGCTCCGACGCCCATCCCCCCATCGGGATTGGCGTGGCCGCGCCCGGGCTGGTGCGGTCCTCGGATGGAATTGTGAGGCTCGCCCCCCACTTGGGATGGGAAGACGTTCCCCTTGCCTCGCTCCTCCAGGAGGCGACGGGGCTGCCGACGAGGATCGCCAATGACGCCCACGTCGGAGCCCTCGCGGAGGCCATATTCGGAGCAGGCCGGGGGGCAACCGACATGGTCTTCCTCAACGGCGGCTCCAGCGGCATCGGCGGAGGCATCCTCGCGAACGGCCGGCCGTTCGGCGGCGGAGACGGCTACGCAGGCGAGTTCGGCCACACGCTCGTCAACAGCGCGGGCCAGCGGTGCCAGTGCGGGGCGCGAGGGTGTCTGGAGACAGAAGTCCGCCCCGAACCCCTGCTGGCAGCCTTCGGCCCCGGATTCCGAGCACTTCCGGCCGGCGAAGACGTGGGTGCAGCGCTCACCCCCTCGAACAGGGAAGCAGTCATGGACGAGGCCCGCCGTCAGCTCGGCTTCCTCGCCGTCTCGCTCCGGAACATCGTCAACGCGCTCAACCCGCAGGTGATCGTGCTCGCGGGCTTCCTGGCGACGCTGCAGGCCATCGACCCAGGCTTCCTGGACCGAACGCTGCGAGAACAGGCCCTGACACCGCCTCTCGAAGGCGCCCAGATCCGTGCAGGAGCACTCGGCTCGGACCTGCTGATGGTCGGCGCTGCCGAGCTCGCCTTCGGACCGCTTCTGGACGACCCGGCCTCGCAATCCCCAGAGGGAGGATTCCTGCGGGCGGCGTACGCGCGCCGGACTGGCTAGAGTAGCCCTGATACGAATCAAGACCTGCAGGAAGGGCGGCGGTGGAACCCAGCCAGAGCATGTTCGCCGCCGCGTCCGGGAAGCGGCTGAACTCCCGGGCCATTGCCGCCGCAGCGGGCGTCTCCCAGGCCACCGTCTCCAACGTCCTCAACCACCCCGACGTCGTCTCTCCGGCCACCTACGAGAAGGTCATGGCCGTGATGGAGTCCCTCGACTTCGTCCCCAACCGCTCGGCCAGGGACCTCAGGGCAGGAGGGGGCTCGGCACTGGGACTCATCGTCCTGGACATCTCCAACCCGTTCTGGGGCGAACTGGTCCGCGGCGCCGAGGAGGTCGCCGCCGCCAAGGGACAGCCGGTGATCGTCTGCAGTTCGGAGCAGTCCGCCCAGAAGGAGGAGCAGTTCCTCCGCCTCCTCGAATCCCACCAGGTCAGCGCAGTGCTCATCGCGCCGGTCGCCCCTGATTCGCCGGCGCTGCGCGGTGCCCGCCGCCGCGGGACGAGGCTGGTGTTCCTGGACCATGCGGACACGGCCGAGGACGTGATCTCGGTCGGGGTCGACGATGTTAAGGGCGCTCGGATGGCCGCAGAGCACCTCCTCTCCGAGGGCCACCGTCAGGTGGCCTTCGTGAACGGCCCGCGGAGCATCTCGGCGTGCCGCGACCGTGCGCGCGGCTTCCTCGGCGCCTACACGGGGGCCGGCCCGGACGCCCGCGTGACCGAGATCAGTGTCCCGGCCATGACGGGACGCGAAGGGATGGCGGCCGTGGAAGCACTGCTGGAGGTCACACCGGCTGTCAGCGCGGTGTTCTGCGCGAACGACATGCTTGCGCTCGGGGTTCTGCGGGGCCTGAGCCGCCGCGGGGTCAAGGTCCCGGAGCAGGTCTCGCTCGTCGGCTACGACGACAGCGAATTCGCAGAAGTCCTCTCACCCGCCCTGACCACGGTGCGCATCGACCCATTCGAAATCGGGCGCCGGGCTGCCCGGGTCGCCCTCGACCTGTCCCCGGAGGAGGCGGGCGCTTCCCCTGTAGTCCTCGAGCCGCACCTGATAGTCCGGGAATCGGTCCTGCCGAGACAAGCATGAGGCGCAACATGGCAGGCTTCCGCGGGGAGCCCCAAATGGCGGAAGATCGGAGCTGTGGGGCTAATCCGGCAGAGGAGGAGGCAGCAGGTTGAGCGAGACCTCTGAGACCGAGTCACCCGCACGCGTTCCCGCCAAGCTGGTCGACGTCGCCCGCCATGCCGGTGTCTCCACCGGCACCGTCTCGAATGTCCTCAACAGGCCAGGGCGGGTGCGCGCTGACCTGAGGGCCCGGGTCGAGCAGTCGATCGAGGAACTGGGGTTCCTCGGCTCCCGTGTGGCCAGCCAGCTCAAGAACGGCCGGAGTTCCCTGATCGGCGTGGTCCTGCCCGACGTGGGGAACCCCTTCTGGGCAGACCTCCTCCGCGGAGTCGAGCAGGTCTTGGACCGCTACGACCTGACTCTCGTCGTCGCCTCGACCCGACTGGACCCAATCCGCGAGCAGAGGCTCCTCGAAGCACTCGCGCGCCACCGGGTCGACGGCCTGATCCTGGCACCCGCGCGGCGCAGCTTCCAACTGGCCGAGGTCTTCCTGGACCGTCCGTTCGGGGTTGTGACCATCGACCAGAGGGCCCCGGCTAAGCGTTGGTCGTCGGTCGCGCTCGACGACGTCAAGGGCGGAGAACTCGCGGCCGGCCACCTGCTCGAGAGAGGATACCGGCAGCTGGTCCTGGTGAACTGCTCCGATTCCGCCTCCTGGCCCGCCGACCGCCGGGCCGGAGTGAGGAAGGCGATCGCCGAGCACGGCCTCCTCGAAGCGGACTGCCTGACCGAGGTCCTCCCAGCGGGGGAGGGCACGGTGGCAGACGGCTTTGCGGCGGCGGAAGAGGTCGCCCAAGCAGTCCGCGGCGAGCCCACCGGGGTGATCTGCGGCAACGACCTGCTGGCCCTCGGGCTCCTCCGAGGCCTCCACGACCGCGGACTCCGGGTCCCCGAGGATCTGGCGCTGGTCGGATACGACGACGTGGACTTCGCGGCCGCCCTCTCGCCCGGCCTCACCTCAGTGCGCCAGCCCTCGTTCGACATGGGCGCCGCTGCGGCCCGACTGCTGCTGAGCCAGGCTGAAGGTCACAGTCACCACGTCACCTTCGAGCCAGAACTCATTCCCCGGGGGTCATCCGGCGCCCTCCCCATGCCGAGGAGCCCTTTCCACCTTCACTAACAGTCACCTGCATCAAGAGGTCGTTCGGCTGACAGTCTCATCAGCTGGCGCTGTGGCTTCTTCGAGGATCTCCAGGACGTGGCGGTAGGGGTGCCCGGTGGCCTTGGTCATTCCGAGTTCGCAGGTGCGGTTGGTGGAGGCATAGGCGTCGAATGGCCCGTCCCTGATCTCCTGGGCCTGCCCGCTGGTGGCGGAGTCGGTGAGTTCTGGGTGGAACAGGCCGCGGTCTCCGGCGAAGGCGCAGCAGCCCCACTCGGCGGGGATGAAGACTTCTTTGGACACGGCGTGGGCGATCTCGGCCAGGGCCGGGTTGGTGCCCAGCTGGGTGGAGGAGCAGGTCGGGTGCAGGGCCAGTGAGCCGAGCAGGCCGGAGACCGGAAGGTGGGGTAGGACGGAGCGGTGGACGAAGTCCACCGAGTCGACGAACCTCAGGGCCCTGTAGGGCTCGTTTTCTCGGGCCTGCCGTTGCATGTTGAGCAGGCCCTCCGTACACGATGCCGCGTCGCAGACGATGGGCAGGGCTCCGCCGCGGCTGGCGTCGTGGAGTCCTTCGAGTACTTGGGCAGACATGCGCGCGGAGCCCTACCCTGAGCCTTCTGGGCCGAATGGTGCCGATGCAGGCGGGGAAGAAGACGGCCTGGGCGTCCTGGTCCCGGCGCGGCTTCCGCCTCGTCCCTCCGCGGGGGAGGCTGGGGTCGTACTGGGCGACGGCCTCGGTGCCGAGCACGGCGCGAGCGAGCGCGGTTGCTGCTTTGGTCAGCGAGGAGGTCCCAGTGCCCAGCCGCCGCCTTCCACCCGGCCTGGGGGAGGCTGCCGGCGTTCTCCCTGCGCAGCCGCCGGACGAGGTCGCCGGTGTTGATCAGCACCGGGCAGGCGGTGGCGCACATCCCGTCGGCCGCGCAGGTCTGGACGCCAGCGCTCGGGCTCTTCCCCGGCCGTCCGCCGTCAAGCACCCACGGATCAATGGATGGGTGCGTCGGGGTTGATGTCTGGGCCGAAGAATTTGATGATCGTCATGTCGGTTGTCCCGGTGTTGGTGTACTCGAGGTCTTGGATGGCGCGGTCGTGGACCACGAGCAGCTCGTCCGAGCCGGGCGTGTTGCCGAGGACCTGCTGTCCTCCGATGCGGCCTTCGCCTCGCCACACGAGCAGGTTGAACACTCCGTGCTCTCGGCAGGTGTAGGTCTGACCCGGTCGGACGACCAGGCGCTTTCCACTGAATTTGGTGGAGCCGTAGAAGATCCAGGCCTCGGACCCGGATTCCGATTCGTGGAAGACGGCCGGTGGGATGTGGCGGTTCTCGTAGAAGTAGGGGTCGCCGTTGGCGTCCCAGTCCAGCCAGTCCAGGAGGGCGGCTTCTCCGCGCTCTTCCCTGTCGGTCTCGCTGACGTCCTTGTAGAGGAGGTCCTTGCTGATGATCTTGCCGGCGTTGAGGGCCTGGAACATGGCGAGGGTGTCGGAGTCCTCCTGAAGCTCAATGGTCAGGGCGGTTCCGGGCGCGTGCAGGACGCCCGAGGGCAGGAAGAACCCGTCTTCGGGCATCTGCTTGTAGGCCCGCGCGTACTGGAGGATGTCGTCGGAGTCCCACGCGGTGAGCTGATCGAGCAGGAGGTCGGCGCGACGGGATGCTGCGATGCCGGGGTGGAGGCCGAAGAAGGTCTCGGGATGGGCCCCCATCTCGACCCCAGCGGGGAAGTAGTAGGCCTCGTCCTTGGAGTTCCTGCCGACCTTGGCCGCCTGGTCCTTGGGTGGGTGGATGTGGAAGGGGATACGGGCTGCGAAGTCGTAGATCTTGGCGAGGCGGCCGAGGCCGCCGTGGGAGCGGGCGTAGTCCTGCCCGAGGATGGCGGCCGGGTCAGCGCTGATGGCTTCGGCCAGGCTGATCGGCGCACCGCTTGCGGGACGGATGTAGCTGATTCCCTCGTCGTCGGGTCCGACTGCGTTGTCCGCGTGGGTGGTCGAGCCGAGCCAGCGTTCGCAGATCGTGCCGCGCTCCCCGACGTCGTACTGGTCCTCCCCCAGGCCGAGCCGACGTCCGGCCGGCAGCCAGTCGCGGGCGACCAAGGCCGCGTCGAGGGGGAGCACCCCGTCGTGTTCGGCGACGGCCTTGGCCAGCTGCTCGGCGATGGAGCTCATCAGGAGTGTCCTTTGTTCGCTGTGATGGTGAGGGTGTAGGTGCGGGAGTCGCCGGGCTTGAGGGTGATGACCTCGCCTCGGGCCCGTGCTGCAGGGCGCCCTTCGTCTCTGGCGGTGGAGGGTTCGAGCCCGAGGACATTGGTGCGGGCTCGGGGGAACTTCCAGACCACCAGCACGGGCATGGTCTCGTGGCGCCATTCGAGGGTCAGGTGCGGGTGCTCGGCACCTGCACGCCGGACCGTGGCTGTGCCCGCGTCTGCGGGGTGGTTCGTCTCGACGTAGAGGACTTCCTCGCGGGCCCCAGGGGATGGCTCGAGGATGCGGTTCCACGCTTCGCCCGCGGGGGGCGCATCTGCCCGCCATCCGGCAAGGGCACCTCCCAGATCCATGACGTCTCCGGGGCGGATGAATGGGAAGCCGAAGTTGGCGTGGTAGCGGTACATGTGCGGTGCGTCCACGGAGCCGGTGTTGGTGACGGTGTCCTCGATGCGGAGGACGGGGGCGCCGGCACGGGCGCGGATGGCGCGGTGCCGTTCCAGCGTCGGCCCGCCGAGGTCGGTCTCGACGACACGGCCTCCGACCACGATGTCCAGTTCGTCGCCGCTCCATTCCCAACGATGGGAGACGCTTTCGGCTGGGAGGCTCGCGACCCTGCCGTGGAGGCCGAGCTCTTCCCCGTCCCGGGAGGCGGCACCGATGCTCATCATTCCGCACGTGGTCAGGAGGCCACCGCCGAACGTCCGGGTCCAGCCCGATCCGGTGTGCTCGGCGAATGCTGGCGCTACGGGCCCTCTCGGGGAGCGCCAGGACAGGGGCTCTCCCCCCACCGAGGCGTGGCCGATGTCCATTCCGCGATCGAGGAGCACATCGAAGCTGAAGCCTCCGACCAGGCGGAGTGCCAAACCCCTCATGCCGCGGGCCGGCCCGTCCGTGAAGGCGAAAGGGGCGACGTCGGCGAGCTGCCGGAGGTCGCCGACCAGACGCTCGACCTGCTGGCGCGAGTAGCTCTCTCGGCCTACCCGCACCCTGCCACCTCCTAAAATTATACGTACCAAACAGGACGACCGTAGCGGCAGGCGCCGCCTAGGGCAAGAGGGCTTCCCGTCTCTTCTTCTGGCAGGCGGACGTGAACGGGATTCATACCTGCACCAGAAGCTGGGACCGGGACGCCGTAATCCGGGGCGCCGTCCGTGATAACGTCCCCACAAAGTCCTATGGCGGTCCCGCGACCGGCGCGTGGAGAAGAGAGACCTATGAGTCACAGCAGAGTCCTGGGATGGGCCATCCTCGGCACGGGAAAGATCGCGCATGCGTTCGCGGCATCGCTGCCGCTGAGCGAGACGGGGCGTCTGGTGGCGGTCGGCAGCCGGACGATCGAGAGCGCCGAGGGGTTCGGCCACAGGTTCGGTGCAGAGCGCTGCCACGGGAGCTACGCGGCTGCGCTGGAGGACCGCGCGGTCGACGCGGTCTACATCGCCACCCCCCACACCACCCACGCCGAGCTCATCGCGCAGGCCGCCGAGCGCGGCAAGCACGTGCTCTGCGAGAAGCCCCTGACAGTCAACTCGGCGCAGGCGCGGGAGGCGCTCGAGGTTGCGAGGGCTGGGCGGATCCTGCTCATGGAGGGCTTCGCCTTCCGCTTCCATCCGCAGACGAGCCGCCTCACGTCTCTGCTGTCAGCCGGTGAGGTGGGGGAGGTCCGGCTCGTGGAAGCTTCCTTCGGCTACGACGCCGGCCCGGCCCCGCGGAACTACCTGCTGCGCCGGGAACTCGCAGGCGGCAGCATCCTGGACGTGGGCTGCTATACGGTCGCGATGAGCCGGCTCCTGGCCGGGCTGGCAGTCGGGCGCCCTTTCGCTGAACCGGTCTCCATCACGGGAGCCGGGTGCGTCGATGACGAGCACGGGGTCGACCGCAGCGCTGCGGCGATGCTCTCGTTCGAGGGCGGCCTCAGGGCCAGCGTCAGCTGCTCGATCGAGACGAACCTCGAGAGCAGGCTGCGGGTCTGGGGCTCGTCCGGCGTGGCCACCCTCACCGACCCTTGGCTGCCCGGGCGAGGTGGGCCGGCGGCGATCGAGGTGAGCAACCGACATGGCAGGCGGGTGTGGGAGGCCCAGCCGGATGACGGGGACCTCTACGCCACGGAGGCCGACGAGGTCGCCCGCTGCTTGGACGGGGGCGAATCCCCGCTGATGACACCGGCGGACTCGCTGGGGAACATGGAGGCCCTGGACGCCTGGCGGAGCAGCATCGGGCTCGAGTACGGCGCCGACGTCGAAGGACTGGCTTGCCGACCATAGCCGATGTCGCGGTCCGGGCAGGGGTCTCCGTCGCGACCGCCGGCAGGGTCCTCTCGGGCAACGGATACGCGGGCAGGGACACCCGGGCGAAGGTCCTCCTAGCCGCTGAGGAGCTCGGCTACGTGCCCAACCAGGCGGCCCGGAGCCTCAGGCAGGGCAGGACCCGGCTCGTCGGGCTCCTGATCGCCGACATGGAGAATCCCTTCTATTCGATGATCGCCAAGAACGTCGAGTACGCCCTCAAATCGGCCGGCTACCACCTCGTCCTGTGCAACGACAACGACGACAGGGACGAGGAGAGGGAGAACCTCCTCATTCTCGAGCGCATGGGCGTGGACGGCCTCATCGTCGTCCCGACCGGGAGGAACAGGACCGAGCTGGAGCGCCTGAAGGAGAAGGGCATCCAGATCGTCCAGATCGACAGGTACGTCCCAGGCCTGCGCTGCGACGGCGTCGTGGCCGAGAACGAGCGCGTCTCCGCCGCAGCCGTGTCCCACCTGATCGAATCCGGGCACACGAGCATCGGCGTGCTGGCCGGCCCCTCCCACCTCACCACAGCCAAGCAGCGCCTCCTCGGCTATGAGCGCGCCCTGCGGGAGCACGGGATCCCCTTCAGGCCCGAACTCGTCAGAACCGGATCCTTCACGCACGACCATGCAGTCGCCGACGCCACAGAGCTCCTCGGCGCCTCCCCGCGCCCGACGGCCATCTTCGCCACCAACAACGTCCTCGCCGAGGCCTGCGTGACCGCACTTCGGGAACGCGGGCTCAGCATCCCGTCCCAGATGTCGCTGCTTGCCTTCGACGACCTTCCCTGGATGAGCCTGACCCACCCACCGCTGAGCACAGTCCGCCAGCCCGTCGCCGAGATGGCGCGGATGGCGGCCGAGCTCGTCGTGCAGAGGATCGAGAGCAACGCAGGTAGGCCCAACAGGATGACCTTCACTGCAGAGCTCGTCCTCAGGGGCTCCACAGCGCCGCCCCGGGCCCAGGACATCGAGGGAAGAAAGTCCCCCGCAGGGCATTGACGGGAAGGCCACCTGTCCGCGAGGCTGTGAGAACGATCTCACACGAGATCGCACTCCAAGGCCCCCTGGCCCCTCTCCGACGAGGAGCAACATGCCACGCACAGCCCCAGCGATTGCCTTCACCTCCCCCGGGGAGGCCCGGCTCATCGACGTCCAGATCCCAGACCCCGGCCCGGGCGAGGTCAGGGTCCGCACGGCATACTCCGGCGTCAGCCAGGGTACCGAGCGTTGGCACCTCACCGGCCGATACCTCGGACTGGACCAGGACCACCCGGAGCGGAACTATCCGAGCTTCCCCGGCTACCAGGCAGCCGGCATCGTCGAATCGGTCGGCGAAGGCGTCAGCGACCTTGCCGTCGGGGATCCGGTGGCCCTCGAAGGGACCCGCTTCCAGGACCCGGGCCTGACCAACCCCGGCCCCGGCCTGGCCTCCCATGTCGGGCTCCTCGTCGCCCGGGCGGACGCAGTCCTGCCGCTGCCGCCCGCCGTCGACCTCGCCGAAGCCTCCCTCTACAGGATGGCCGGCGTGGCCCGGCACGGTGCCAGGCTCACCGGTATCGCCGCCGGCGAGACAGTCCTCGTCCTCGGCCTGGGCATGATCGGGCAGATGGCAGCGCAGGCCGCGCGGCGGCGCGGGGCCCGGGTGCTCGCCGCGGACCTGATCGACAGCCGAGTCGAGGCGGCCGGAAAGTACTCCGCGGACGTGGCCGTCAACAGCTCGGGCCGCGACCTCGCAGACTTCATCCGCACGGAGGCCCCCCAAGGCGCCGACGTGGTCGTCGACACCACCGGAAACAGCGGCCTCTTCGGCCTCTGCGTGGACCTCGTGCGTCCCGAGGGCAGGATCTGCCTGCAGGGCTACTACCCCGACCCCATCCGGATCGACTTCCACGCCACGCACCTCAAGCGGGCCACAGTGGTCTTCCCCTGCGCATGGGACGGGAAGGACGCCGACCGCGGCATCGCCGAAGACCTCGCCGCGGAGCGCCTCGTCATCGACCCGCTAATCACCCACAGGATGCCCTTCGACGACCCGGCGTCCGCGTACGACATCGTCCTGAACGACCCCCAGCAGGGCCTGGGCATGGTCTTCGACTGGAGCCGCGCCGGTCTGGAGTGACCCCCGCGGCACAGCGCCGGCATCCGCGCCGTTCGCCTCGGCCACGTCAGGAATATCCGCAACAACAGAATGAACCGGTTCACGAAAAACCCCAACGTAATGGTTCGGCCCTTCCAACGAGCCGCTTCCTCCCACTGAAAGGAGTCAACGATGACCCACAACCCGAAAGCACTGGTGCGACGGGGTCTCGGCGCGGTCGCCACTGCGGCAGCGGTGGCCACCGCGCTCACCGGATGCGTGTCCGGTGCACCGCCGGCCGCCTCGGACACCCCCAGCTCCGTCACCGCGCCCTACTCGTCCAGCCATCCCTACCCTGACTTCCCCCAGTACACGAAGCAGGTGCATCTGACCTGGTGGACCTGGACGACCAATGCGGACAAGGTCATCGCCGCCTTCGAGAAGCAGTACCCCAACATCACCGTCACGGCCTACAACCCAGGCTCCGGAACCCCCACCTTCACCAAGCTCAAGGCGGCCCTCCTGGCGGGATCGGGGGCGCCGGACGTCTCGCAGCTGCAGTGGCCCCAGCTGCCGGAGTTCGTCGCGACGAACAAGCTGCTCGACCTCTCCCCCTACGTCAACCAGTACAAGAGCTACTTCCCCGACTTCGCCTGGGCGGACGTCACCTCCGGGAGCGGCGTCTACGGCGTGCCGGAAGACTGGGGGACGATGGGCTTGGCCTACCGCCCGGACCTGCTTCAGAAGTACGGGCTGCCGGTCCCCGAAACCCAGGCCCAGTTTGCCGACGACGCCGTCAAGCTCCACGCCGCCGATCCCTCGAAGTACATGACGGAGTTCCCAACGAACAGCGCAGGCTTCGTGATGGACTTGCTCTGGCAGGCGGGCATCAACGTCTATCAGCAGACGGGCCCCCAGAGCTGGAAGATCAGCCTGGACACCCCCCAGACCAAGGCGGTCATGGACTACTGGGGGAAGCTGATCGACGAGCACGCGGTTCTCCCGGTAGCTTCCTACACGCCGGCGGACTCCCAGAGGATCGCCAACGGCACGTATGCGTCCTACTTCCTGCCCGCTTGGGGGCCGACCTACCAGCTGGCCCCGAACATCAAGCCCGGGAGCCAGGCGCTCGCCCTCACCCACCTCCCGGACATCACCCCCGGGGTCAGGTCCAATTCCTCCGACGTCGCCTCGATCAACGTCGTGCCGAAGGCAGCCCCCAACCCCGGCGCGGCCGCGCTCTTTGCGGCCTATATCAACCTTGCCCAGCCGGAGCTCCAACTGAGCGCCGAGTCCGGGCCGGACGGCGGGAGGGGCCTCTTCCCCTCCGCCAACGCCCGCGCCACGGTCGATTCGTTCAACAAGCCCTCTCCGCTGTTCGGCAACACCAACGTCAACGCCACCTACGACAAGCTGACCAAGGACATCACCACCTCCTTCACCTGGAGCCCCTGGACCGGATTCGTCGACTCCACCATGGCAACCGAGCTGACCAAGGCCACCTCCGGCCAAGAGGCATTCACCGACGTCCTGCCCAATGTCCAGAAGGCCCTGGTCTCGTTCGCCAAGAGCCAGGGCTACACCATCACCGAATAGGCCACCGGCCGGCCCTTGCGGTCCCCCGGGCGTCCCTGAGATCCGGAGGACCGCAAGGGCTCCGGCGAGCGCCGGCTCTTCAACCAACCGCCAGTCAGAAAAAAGGAGGCGCAGCGCGTGCGCAATCCGCCCCGCACAGCAGAACCCGAGCTGGCCGCTGGAGGCCCCGCCGCCTCGGCTACGGCAGCCGCACCGATCGGCAGGTCCGATCCGGGCAGGAAGGGGACGGGCATCAGACGGAGGACCGGTAAGCGCGTGCCGCTCGTGCTGGCTGTGCCGTTCGGGATCCTCTACGCCATCTTCTTCGTCGGCCCCCTGGTCTACGCGCTCCTCGAGAGCCTGCAGTCCCCCCTGACCGGAGGGTTCGCAGGGACGATGAACTACGAGACCGCAGCCGGGTCGGCGGACTTCTGGTCGAGCATGGTGCAGATGTCCCTGTTCACCGTCGTTCAGGTGGCGGTGATGCTGTCGCTGGCCCTCGCCCTCGCCCTGCTCCTGGACAGCAAGTACTGCAGGGGGAAGAGCGCGTTCAGCATCATCTACTTCCTCCCCTATGCCGTCCCGGGAGTCATCGCCGCCATCATGTGGGCATTCATCCTCTCCCCGCAGACCGACTCGCTGCTGCGGGCGGCCAACGCCTCCCCCCTCGAGTCCGGAGGGGTCTTCTACGTCATCCTCACGATCGTCACCTGGGAGTGGACCGGGTACAACATCACCCTCTTCCTCGCCGGACTCACCTCCATCCCGGCAGCCGTCGTCGACGCGGCCCGGCTGGACGGCTGCGGAGAGTTCCGGCTCGCTTGGCACATCAAGCTCAAGATGCTCCGGCCCATCATCGCGTTCACCTGCTTCGCCTCCCTCATCGGCACGTTCCAGCTGTTCAACGAGCCCGACGTCATCAACTTCATCCATCCGCTGCCGGCGAACTACACGCCGAACCTGCTGATCTACAACACGGCCTTCCGGTTCGGGAACATCCCACTCGCCAGCGCCGAGTCGATGATTCTCGCAGCGCTGACCATCGGTGCCGCCCTCGTCTTCACACTGCTGGCCAGAAGGAGGAACCGGACATGACCACCCCCCGCATCACCACCGCACGGAGGCCGAAGAGGGCCGAACGGCTCAAGGTGCTCGCAGTCACCGCGGTCCTGGCCCTGGCCGCAGTGGTCGTCCTGGGTCCGCTCTACTGGCTCGTCGTGGCCTCGGGGAAGAGCCAGGAGTCACTGTTCACCAGCTCTACCCTCGTGCCGGGCCCCGACCTGTCCTACGGGGACAACCTCGCCAAGACGCTCGGCTTCCAGGGCGGCCAGTACGGGCTCTGGCTCGTGAACTCTGCGGTGTACTCCGGGCTGAGCGCAGCACTGGGGGTCTACTGCGCCACGATGGCCGGGTACCTCCTGGCCTGGTTCAGGTTCCGCGGCCGGAGCCTCCTCCTGGCGGTGGTGGTCGCCTCCCTCGCCATCCCGGCCACGGCCCTGACCATCCCGACTTTCGTCCTGGAGTCGTCCCTGGGGCTGACCAACTCCTATCTGGGAGTCATCCTGCCCCTGAGCGTCTACCCGCTCGGGGTGTTCTTCATCTACGTCTACGCCCAGCAGGCGATCCCGGCTGCCCTGCTCGATGCCGGCAGGATCGACGGGGTCGGGGAATTCCGGCTCTTCCACTCCGTGGCATTGAGGCTGCTGATGCCCGGCATGGCGACCATCTTCCTGCTCTCCCTCGTGGGGGCCTGGAACAACTACTTCCTCCCACTGGTCATCGTCAGCAGGGGCGACCTGTTCTCGACGACCCTGGGCTTGGGCACCTGGGTGAGCCAGCTCCACGACCCCACAGTGGGCACGCCGCCCTACGGGGAGATCTTCACCGGGTCCCTCATCTCGATCCTGCCGGCACTCATCGTGTTCCCCTTCGTCCAAAAGTTCGTGGCAAGCGGCATATCCGCAGGCTCGCTGGCCGGGGACTGACAGCCGGAGCCCTCTACGCAGTACACCAACTACCCGTCGCGAAGAAACCGGGCAACTGCCCGCGGAAGGGGACACGCATGAATCTGAGGCTCGACTGCGAATTCGGCACCGCCTTCGCCCCGGAGAACTTCTTCTTCGGGGTGGCCAACGCACCGTACCTGAGCGAAGGCGGGTACAACACCCCGGCCGGGCCCCAGAACAACTACGGCTATTTCGAACGGGACGGACGGGTCCCAGTCTCGGGTGCGGCAACCCGCTTCTGGAGCGAATACAAGCAGCACATCGAGCTGGCCGCCTCCCTCGGGCTCAACGCCTTCAGGATGGGCCTCGACTGGTCCCGCGTCCAACCCGCCACCACCCTCGCACCCGCCAAACCGCCGGCCTGGGACCCTCGGGCGCTGGACCGCTACGCGGACATGATCTCCTGCGTCCGAAGCCACCGGATGCAGCCGATCGTCACACTCCACCACTTCACCCATCCCGCCTGGCTGGGCGAGAGCATCTGGCTCGGCGATGAAGGCCCCGACCTGCTCGTCGACTACGAACTCCGCGTCGTCGAGGAGGTCAACGACCGGCTATCCGAGGCCGGCGTCGAGGTCATGGACCACTTCATCACCTTCAACGAACTCAACCTGGTCCCGCTGATCTACTTCGTCGGACCGCTCAGGAGCACCAGCGCACCCGATCAGGCCAGCCTGGCCCCGGCGTACGACAACATCCTCTCGAGGCACATCCGCATCTACGACGGGCTGCACGACCTGTTCGCCAGGAAGGGCTGGCCAACCCCACGCGTGGGGTTCGGGACCGCCAGCGCCATCGAATACGAGCACGACAGGCTCTTCCTCGACATCGCCCGCCTGCGCAGCTCCGGCGTGCGGCGGGAGCGGACGGGCGAATGGCTCGCCCGGCAGCGCGAGGCATGGGACACCCGGATGGACGCCCTCGCGCGGGCGAAGCTCACCGACGAACAGTACGCGGCGTACCGGCAGCAGAGGCAGCTCGCCGCTGCAGCAATCAGGCCGGAAATGCTCACCAAGACCCTCGAGGCGCTCTACGCCTCGGACCGCGACGAGAAGCTCGACTACCTCTCGGTGAACGTCTACGAGCCCCTCGGGCCGGCGAAGTCCGAGGGCGACCCCCGGAAGCGACCGAAGTGGTGGGAATTCGACGTCGACACGGACGTTTACCACACCTTCATCCACGCCTACAACGACGGCAACACCGGTCTGCCCCTGTACCTCGGGGAGAACAGCCTGGCCCTGCGCCAGGCGCCGGGCGCCCCCGCCCAGCCCCGCCCGGACGGCTGGAACCGCGAGCGATACCTCAAGGCGTACCTCATGGTCGCAGTCCGCGCCCTGGCTGAAGGCGTCCCGATCCATGGATACCTGTACTGGTCGCTGACCGACGACTTCGAATGGGAGGCGGGCTACGAGCCACGCCTCGGCCTCTACGGCTACGACTACGGCACCGGGACAATCGCAGAGACGGACGCCCTCGGCGAGCCTGCCGGGCCGGTATACGCCGAACTGATCGCGGCGCTGCGCAGCGGGGACAAGGCCCGCATCGCAACCACATTCACTGAACGGTATGCGGGTCGGGTAGGTTGAGCAGTCGTCCTTGCGACGAGTCTTGCTTGGGGTGCAGGGGCCAGTTGGCAGCAGTCTGCCCAAATGTCCGAGTTCTTCGCCCTGTAGTCGAAAACCTCCGCCATCGGCACCGGCGCTGACAGCTCCTTTCCTTCCGGCTTCCGAAGTGTGTGACGCAGCTGTGAGCATGGAGCCGGGACTGGGTGTTCTAGCTTGAAGTGCCAGCTCAGGCTGAGGGGCTGGGATATGGGCTTTCGCGCCGGTTCCTGTGAATGGTGGACTGGAAGTCGGACATGTCTGCCGGGGAAGATTGCCGGGGCGC